>JAGWBB010000052.1:21053-25943 GCA_021296095.1 Desulfurellaceae bacterium
CCTAGGGCAGGAACGGCGTTTGACTGATGATCCGCTCGCTCTCAAGTTGCTGAATGTCCTCGGCAGACAGCCCCAGAATACGGCCAAACACATCGGCGTTGTGCTGGCCAAAACACGGCGCCGGCGTTCTGACCTCCGAGGGCGTGGGATGAAATTTGGGTACAAAGCCCGGATACAGGTGCGTGCCGGCCTCTGCCCGATCAATGGCCAGCAGAAACTCGCGGGCGGCCAGCTGGGCATCGCTCATGACCTGCGGTCCCGACAGGACGGCGCCGGCCGTGACGCCGGCCTGCTGCAACTGCTCCATCAGCGCGGTATGCTCGTGGTTCTGGGTCCAGGCGGCGATGTGGGCGTCGAGTTCATCCTCGGCCGCCTTTCTGCCCGCAGCGGTGGCAAAGCTCTCGTTCCGGCTCCAGGCCGGGTTGCCCAGGACTTGACAGAACTGCTGCCACTCGGCGTCAGAGGCAATCGTAATCATCACCCACTCATCATCGCCCGCACACGGATAACAGCCGTGGGGTGCCAGAGTCGGATGGCGATTGCCGACCGGCTCCTGCACCCGCCCGTTCACGGTGTAGTCAAGCAGGGCTTCGGCGTTGAGCGGGAGCAGGCCCTCGACGTGCGAGAGATCGACCGACACCCCCGCGCCACGCCGCTCCTGTTCAAACACCCCGACCAGGGAAGCAAAACACGCATTGAGCGCCGAAACCGGATCGCCGATGGCGTTGCTCAGCATCTGCGGCGGTCCGCCCTCATAGCCCGTTACCCCGGTAATACCGGCCATCGCCTCGGTCGTACAGCCAAAGCCGACATACTCGCTTTCCGGGCCAGTGTTGCCAAACGCCGGCAGGGTCACCATCACCAGACGTGGGTTGACCGCAGACAGGGCCGCAAAGTCAATGCCCAGTTTACGCAGAATACGCGGCGGATAGTTGGCGACCAGGATGTCGCTGGCCCGAATCAGCTCCTTGAACAGCTCGCGGCCACGCGGATGGGTCAGCTCCAGGGCAATCCCGATCTTGTTCCGGTTGACCGTATTGAACGTCGGCGACTGTTCGTACAGCTTGGGGCCGTCATCCGAGCCCTGCAGACCCGCCCCGCGCCACCAGTCCATATGCGACGGTGACTCGACCTTGATCACCTCGGCGCCAAAATCGCCCAGCAAACAGGTGGCCATGGGTCCCGCCCAGCCGTTGGTCAGATCAACGATACGAAGTGGTTTGGTCATGACTGTCTCCTTGCAAGGTGAACGATGATGACTGATCGTATCGAGAAGAGATCATCGTTCATCTCGTTAGACTATTCCCTCATCCCGCAGGCGCTGCACCTCGGCCGCTGCATACCCCAGGCGGCTCGTCAACACCGCTTCGGTGTGCTCCCCCAACAGGGGCGCGCGCGTCAACGGCCACAGCGGCTGGCCATGCTCCCGAAACGGCGGTCCCGGAATCTTCACCCGGCCGCCCTCGGGATGCTCCACCTCAAGAAAATGCCCGCGTTCCTTGAGCTGCACCCATTCCACGACTTCCTTGGGCGACGGGATCGGACACACCGGAATGCCACGGGCTTGGGCGGCGTGGTAGATATCGTCCTTGTTTTGCTCGCGCAGCCACGGCAGCAGGGCGTCGTGCAGCTCCTTGGCGTGCGCGCCCAGGGTGGTCAGCGTCTGAAAGCGGGGGTCATTGGCCAGGTCTGCTCGGCCGACCAACTCCAGCAGGGCGAAGATCTGGTGCGGCAGACCGGCATGAATCCCAACATAGCCATCGGCACATGGCAGGGTGGCTAGATTGGGAAAGCCGAGGTGAAACTGACGACCGGAGCGCTGACGCACGAACCCGGAGTACGAGAAGGCCACAAAATCGTACAGGGTGGTGGCGATCAGGGCTTCCTGAATCGACACCTCGACGTGCTGCACCGCGTCAAGGGCGGCCCGGTTGCGGACCGCCTGCAGGGTCCCGATGGCCGCGTACAGTCCGGCCACATACTGGCCAAAGGCTCCGCCCGGCTGGACCGGCGGACGGTCCAACTCTCCCATCGGATAGGTCCAGCCACCCAGAGCGTAGGCCACCCCGTCGGTCAGGTTGTAGTCCCGATACGGCCCGGAAGAGCCGAAGTTGGAGATGGAGGTGTGGACGAGACGGGGGTTGGCCCGTTCCAGCACCTCGGCGCTCAGGCCCAGACGCTCCAACACCCCCGGCCGGAAGTTTTCGACCACCACGTCGGCTTGGCTCATCAGCCGACACACGATCTCGCGGCCCCGGTCGGTTTTGAGATCAAGCGTGATCCCCTGCTTGCTGGTATTCAAAAAGCAGAACAGACCGCTGCGTTCCAGACCCGGCCGGTCGGCAAAAAAAGGCGGCAGCCCACGGCCCCCGTCGCCCGCCTGGGGCTTCTCGATCTTGATCACCTCAGCCCCGTAGTCGGCCAGCAGCTTGGTGCAGTACGGCCCGGCGATATAATGACTCAGGTCAACAACACGAATTCCACTCAGGGCTTGTTTCATTACTCGGTCTTTCTCGGCGTGTCGTGTTCCGACTCGTCTCTGAGCCGGTGAGGGGCAAGTATCAGCTATCTCGGTCCGCCAAGTCAAGGGTCGCGGACGACAGCTCCCGACTTCCGCCAGCCGGATTGACCTGCGCCGGATTCTGCCTAATACTCTGCCAGTGCAGGGAAAGACTGCCTGGCTGAGTCCCGACCTCCAGAGAGGAGAGGCTATGATTATTGATACAGAGACCTTTGGGGAGATCAAAAGCGCCGTCAACCAGGCGACGCAGGGGATCGGCACCGCAACTCAGCTCGTCAAAGGTCTCGGCCCCCAGACCGAAGAAGCCCGCACCTACATCAGCCGGCTGCTCAACCAGATCCTCGAGGTTCAAGTCCACGTCCAGCGCGCCAACGCGGTCCTTGACGCCCTCAAAGACGCCAACCAGGAAGAAAGCTCACAGCAGTAAACCGGTCTTGGCGCCCCGTGCGGTCGCCCGCGGTTCGGGAGATGGCATGCTAGAAGGAAAGATTGCGCATATTCGTCGGCGCCTGGCCAGCAACAAATTCACCCCGCCGCCACTGGAAACCGGGATGCGGGCCGGCGTCGCCCTCCTCTTGCAGCCCCGGCGCGACGACCTGCACATGCTGTTCATCCACCGGGCTCATCACCCCCAGGACCCGTGGTCCGGCCATATGGCGTTTCCCGGCGGTCGCCAGGAGCCGGACGATCCCAGCTTGCAAATCACCACCCAACGCGAAACCAAGGAAGAAGTCGGCATTGACCTCGATCAGCACGGCGAATACCTGGGCTACTTGCCGGTCGTTCAGGCCACGGCGCGTGGACGCGCTATCCCCATGACCGTCGCCCCGTATGTCTACCTGGTGTCCCCCCGGGCGCACCCCGAGCCCGACCCGGTTGAAGTGCAGGATACAATTTGGGTGCCACTGGCCTTCATGCAGCAGGACGGCGTTGAGCAACAGGTTCGGCGCGACCTGCACGACGGAACCTCAATCCAGGTTCCGGCCCTGCTGTACGGCGGAAAGACGATTTGGGGTCTGACCTACCGTATGCTGCGCGGGTTTTTGGAACTCATCGCCTGACGCGCCACTTCTGTTTACTGAACGCTCATTCAGCCTCGCTTGACAGCCTGGCCCCCAATATGCAACACACTGTCTCAGAACCCCGACGGCGGTATCCCTCCGCCCGAGGCCGATACTCAAACTGTAAGCAAACCGTAAGGAGGATCTAGTATGGCCATGCGTGTTGTCTCGGCAGACTCCCACATGATGGAGCCGGCCGAACTGTGGGTAGAGCGTCTTGACGCCAAGTACAGAGAGCGGGCTCCAAAAGTCATCGACAATCCCAATAAGCCCGGACTGATTTTTGTGGCTGAGGGCATTGACCCGTTTCCGGTCGCCGGTGGATTCGGCGCGGGCCGGTCGGGCCAGGAACTCAAAGACCATCTGGACAAGGGCTATGAAGCCGCCCGGCCGAGCGGCTGGGATCCGGCCGAACGGATTAAAGATCAGGACATAGACGGGGTTGAGGCCGAGGTGTTGTACACCACGCTGGGCATGTCGCTGTTCGGCCTCGAAGACGCCGCGCTGCAGGAAGCCTGCTTCAAGACCTATAACAACTGGGTCGCCGAATTCTGTTCCTACAACCCCAAGCGCCTATACGGTATCAGCCTGATCTCCCTGTACGACATTGATGCTGCGGTCAAGGAACTCGAGCGCGCCCACAAGCTCGGCATGCGCGGAGCCATGATCTGGGGCTCGCCTCCGGAAGACACCCCCTATAACAGCCCCATCTACGACAAGTTCTGGCAGGCCGCGTCCGACCTCGACATGCCCCTCTCACTGCACGTCATCACCGGCAAGAGCAAAGAGAGCAAGGTCAACTTTGAGCAGATCAGCTCCTTCTACATGAACCTGATTCATGAGATTCAGCGCTCGCTGACAACCCTGATTTTCGGCGGCGTGCTGGAGCGTTTCCCCCAGCTCAAAATCGTGTCGGCCGAGAACGACATCGGCTGGTTCCCGCACTTCATGTATCGCATGGACCACGCCTACGAGAAGTTCAACGTCATGGAGAAGAACCCGCTGCCGATGAAGCCGAGCGATTATGTCCGGCGTCAGATGTGGGGCACCTTCCAGGATGACGCGGTCGGTCCGGCCACCTACAAGATCTTCGGCGAGGACAACTACATGTGGGCGTCCGACTTCCCGCACACCGATTCGACCTGGCCGGAATCCCGGCAGTGGATCGCCAAGGACTTCGACGGCGTCCCGGACGCAGTCACCAAAAAAATCGTGTTCGATAACGCGGTCAAGGTCTACCGCATGGATCTGGACTAAGCCGCCCGAGTCCGCCAATCCGACACCGGCCAGGAGGCTCTCCTCCTGGCC
>JAGWBB010000052.1:26128-26621 GCA_021296095.1 Desulfurellaceae bacterium
GACAGCTGATGCTGGCCAGACGCCGGCGGCCGTCAACCGGCTCACGAAACAGAGTGCGGCGGTCGAGCTTGGCCACCCACCTGCCGTCCGCCCGTTGGCTGAAGGCAAACCCGGCGATATACTCCAGCCGCTCCTGGGAGAAGAGCGATTCGCGCGGCAGGACCCGAAAACGGCTGATCGCCTCTGCCCGCGACGCGAACACCTTGGCCGGTTTCTGGCCGAGTTTGCGCAAGAACTGGACAGCCGACTCGGGATAGCTCACGGTCGTATCGACCATCACCAAGCCGGCCAGCTCATCAGCGTGCTCGGTCGCATAGATGACCGCGTTGTGCCCGCCCATGGAGTGGCCCACCAGCACCGGCCGCTCAACGCCGATCTTGGCCAGGAGCTGGTGGAGATCGTCGATGTAGTGGCGCGTACTGTAGGCCGGGGGGTCGGCGTGCTGACTGTCCCCGTGGCCCCGCCAGTCTGGAGCGATGACGTGGAAATCGTC
>JAGWBB010000052.1:26667-28658 GCA_021296095.1 Desulfurellaceae bacterium
TGTTTGCCCGGACTGCCCCAGTCCAGATAGTGGAGCCGCAGGCCGTTGACGGTTGCAAAACGATCGCGTGGGCGTGTCATCATGCCTCGTCCGGTGTCCGCGCTAGGCGTCTTTTTCGAGCATCGCCTTGACGACCTTGGCCGGCGACATGGGCAGTTCCTGCAGACGGATGCCGGCCGCCCGGTAGATGGCATTGGCAATCGCCGCCGGCGGCGGCACGATCGGCACTTCTCCGACGCCCCGAATGCCGATCGGGTGGCCGGGGTTGGCAACCTCGACCAGAATCGTCTCAATCATCGGCAGGTCGAGACAGGTCGGCATCCGGTAGTCCAGAAACCCGGTGTTCCGCAGCGTGCCCGTTTCGTCGTAGAAATACTCTTCGTTGAGCGCCCAGCCGATGCCCTGGGCCACCCCACCCTGGATCTGGCCCTCGACATAGCTCGGATGGACGGCCTTGCCAACATCTTGTGAAGCCGTGTAACGCACGATATCGACCTTGCCCGTCTCCGGGTCAAGCTCGATATCAACCACATGCGTGGCAAAGGTCGGGCCCACCCCCCGGGGGCGGACCGAGGCGCTGCCCATCACCGGTCCGCCGGAACGGGGCAGCTTGGGCGCCATCTGTTTGAGGCTCAGCGACTCGTGGCCGTTGGTCGTACACGACACCACGCCGTCCTGAAAAACCACCTCTTCGGGCTTGACCTTCCACAGCGTTGCCGCGCGTTGTTTGAGGATGCTGACCGCGTTGGTGGCCGCCTCATACACGGCCATGCCGGTCGCAAACGTCACCCGACTGCCGCCGGTCGTATCGGTATGCCCAATCGATTCGGTATCGGCCACGACCGGATGCACGTCTTCGGCAGCCAGACCCAACACCTCGGCGGCAATCATGGCGCACGACGCCCGACTGCCCCCAATGTCCGGGGAACCGGTGACCACGTTGGCCGTCCCGTCGGTGTTAATGCTGACCGTAGCCGAAGACTGAAAGGCGGCGTTAAACCAGAACCCCGTAGCTACGCCCCGGCCGCGCAGTTTACCGTCTCCAGACTGCGGCGGCGGAGACTGGTAGTGCTCGCCGTTCTTGATCGCCTCGACCGTCTCCACAAAGCCGATCCGCTTGAACTGCGGTCCGGCCGGCTGAGCCGTGCCTTCGCGGGCCGCGTTGCGCAGCCGGAACTCCAGCGGATCGATCCCCAGCTTCTCGGCCAGCTCGTCAATCACCGTCTCCGCAGCCATGGCTGGATTTGTCGCCCCAGGCGCCCGGTAGGCGCAGGTCTTGGGCTTGTTGACCACCACGTCGAAGCCGTCAATCTGGAAGTTTTCCAAATCGTAGGGCGCCAAAACGGTCATGCTGCCGGCCGCCACCGGAGAGCCCGGAAAGGCGCCGGCCTCAAACGACAGGCGCAGCTCGGCGGCCGTAATCCGGCCGTCCTTATCGGCTCCGATCTTGGCAGAGATATGAGAACCCGGCGTCGGACCGGTCGCCCGCAAGACCTCACTGCGGGTCATGACCATCTTGACCGGTCGGCCCGAGAGTTTTGACAACAGCAGGGCAACGTGTTCCAGGTAGACGGTGGTCTTGCCGCCAAAGCCGCCCCCGATTTCGGCCGGAATGACCTTGATCTTGCTGGGCGGCATCTTGAGCAGACCGCCGCACAGCTCACGGATCGCAAACGGTCCCTGGGTGCTGACCCACACGCTTGACTGCCCGTCGGCACTATACTGGGCCACGACATTGTGCGGCTCGATATAGCCCTGGTGAACCATCGAGGTCGCAAACTCTTTTTCCACAATCAGGTCGGCGGCCGCAAAGCCCGCGTCCAGATCGCCCCGGGCAAAGCGGACCTGGTTAGCGATATTGGTCGGGCTATCAGACGCGTCCGGCGTCCCGCCCGTGCGCAGCTCAGGGTGCAGGATCGGCGCGTCGTCCTGCATGGCCTCCAGCACGTTTTGCACGTGGGGCAGCACCTCGTACTCAACCCGAATCAGCT
>JAGWBB010000053.1 GCA_021296095.1 Desulfurellaceae bacterium
GCGGCTGGTGGTCCGCTATGAATATCATGCCGCCAACTATCTCGGCTTCGTCCACCTCGGCTGTATCCTCATCTTGCTCCGCCACTATTTTTGAGACCGCTTCTAGATATGTCCGGGGGAACAAAGAAATCGTAAATCGGGAGGGGCTCGGAGCGAACAAAGAATGATTTTGCCTTAGAATGTCTCTCTAAAATCCTCTCTAAATAGGTACGATATGTCCGAGTGAGCTGGGCACGGACGGCGTTCTTGGCGGCCTTCATTCTTGAAGAGACAGGATTGATGAGCCTGTCGATATTAGAGTTGAGAAATTCTACTATGAGTCTGTTTGGGTCGAGTTCGTCACTCATCATATCTCCTACATTTCAAAAACCAGATCTCAGGTGCTGCGCACCGCATTACGCCGAGAACTGGAGCTTGACGTCACACGCGGCTACCACTTTGGCGAGCGTGTCCAGCCGGGGCTGGTGTCGGCCAGCTCTGGCATATCTCATAATCGCACACGACCTTTCAGCTCATAGGGAGTGAGGATCGGTACGGAAAACAGCAGGGCCAGGGCCAGCAGGTCCTGGTCACCCGTTACCAGGGCATCAGCGTGGCTCACTAGGGCCAGTTCGAGAAAAGGACGGTCGAACGGGTCACGACACGCCGGGACGGCCGGAGGTTCTGAGACGCTGACCGTCTCGCACCAGGGCAGATAGTCGGCCAACAGCTCCTCTCGCTCGTCGGCGGTCAGCTGGAACTTGGGGTAAGACAGCACCCGGATCAATTCCGCTGTCGTATCACGGCTGGCCAGGGGCACGACGGCTTGCGCCTGCCACGCGTCGCGGAGCCAGGACACCGTCCCTGCCGGGAACAACAAGGCCGACACCAGGACGTTGGTATCGAGCACCAACCGCCGGAAGGTCATTGAGCTTGGCGTGCCCACGCGACGGCTTCGGTCACATCCGTTTCGGATAAGCCCAGCTCGGCCAGCTTCGCCCGCACGGCCGTGGCGCGGGTGAGCCGCACGGGGGTCAGCACGAGCCGCCCATTTTCCTGGGTGACATCGAAGTACTCCGTCCCCTGGAAGGCGGAGAGCAGCGCTTTCGGCAGGGTGAGTTGGTTCTTGGAAGTCAATTTGGCAAGCATAGAGACATCTTCCTTATTCTGTTGTAAGGAAACAAGGATAAGGAATATCCTTTCTCGGAGCAAGGGCAGGGGCACGGTGCCCGTGGGGAGCCTGTTCCGAGGCCGCTTGAGCATGGATGATAAACATTGTTATACACCTTGCCCTCCCCCAAGGTTGCCAGATCGCGCGTTAGTCGGACACAGCGGGCGGCGCGGCCGAGACGCGGCGTAGGAAAATCAGGGACTTCCAGCGCCAAACATGCTATACTCGGCTGAACGATTTGAGGCAAAAAAGCGGGGGAGCCGAAGATTGTTCAGAAAGGCGGGCCTGTCATAGCTGTGACCACTCCAACGGAACTCCGTAGCGTCTACCGCGCGCCGGCCGCACGGGCGACCCAGAAAGTGTTGGACCACTTGGACGTCCACTGTCAGCACTTCATCGCCCTGTCCCCCTTGTGTATCCTCAGCTCTACAGAGGCGGACGGGTGCGCCGATGCCTCGCCCCGGGGCGATCCCCCGGGCTTTGTGCAAGTGCTGGACGAGAAGACGCTCCTCCTGCCGGATCGCCCGGGCAACAATCAGGTGGATTCGCTCCAGAACATCGTCGCCAACCCGGGCGTGGGATTGTTGTTCTTGGTCCCCGGGATGAACGAGACGCTGCGGGTGAAGGGGAGGGCGGAGATTGTGACCGATCCGGCGCTGCTCAGCCCCCTGACCGTGAATCGGAAAGCCCCGCTCTCCGGGCTGCGGATCACCGTGGAGACAGCCTTCCTGCATTGCGGTCGGGCGCTGATTCGCTCCCGCCTCTGGGACCCGGCGGTCCAGATTGAGCGTTCCAGCTACCCTACCTACGGCCAAGTGCTCGCTGACCAGATCCAGGGAGCCGATGCCCGGGAGATCGACCAATCCGAGGCAGAAGCCAACCGGCATCGCCTCTACTGAGACGACGGTCTGCCTGGCGCAAACATGACAGAAACGATCTCCCTGCCGATCTGGGTCGTGGCGGTGGCCGGTGCCCTGGTCCTGTGGGTGGTGCTCGACCGCCTGCTTGTGCCCAGCACCCGCTGGCTGTTCCGCCGGCGCGCCAGTCGGGTGATCGACGAACTCAATACCCGCCTCTCCCTGCAAATTCCGCTGTTCCAACGGACCAAACGCCAAGTGCTGATTGATCGCCTGACATCCGACCCCGCGGTGCTGGAGGCGGTCGAGACCAAGGCGCAGCAGTCCGAGCGGCCGCGCGCCGTCCTGATTGGCGAGGTCGCGCGCTATGCGCGGGAGATTGTCCCGTCGTTCAACGTCTACATCTATTTCCGCCTCGGCTCTGCCCTCGCCAGGCGCCTGCTGCAAGTGCTCTATCGCGTCCGCCTCGGCTCTGCCGACGACGCAGCGCTGGCCCGCATCGCGCCCAACGCGAGCGTCGTGTTTGTGATGAACCACCGCAGTAATGCGGATTACCTCCTCGTTGCCTACCTGGCCGCCAATCGCGCCGCCTTAAGCTATGCGGTGGGCGAATGGGCGCGGACTTGGCCCTTGCAGTCCTTGATTAAATCGCTCGGCGGGTTCTTCGTGCGGCGGGACTCCGAGAATCCACTCTACCGCCGCGTGTTGGCGCGCTACGTGCAGATGGCGACCGCCGGCGGTGTCGTGCAGGCGTTCTACCCCGAAGGCCGCTTTACCCGTGACGGGTATCTTGGCCCACCCCGGCTCGGCCTCCTCAGCTACATGGTCTCGGCGTTCGACCCCCAGGGCGAGCGCGACCTGGTGTTCATCCCGGTGGGGATCAATTACGACCGGGTGCTGGAAGATCGTACCCTGGTGCGCGAACTCGATCCAACGGCCTTGCCCCGCAGCCGGACGGACACAGTCGTCACCTTTCTGCGGTTTCTCGGCCACAATGTGAAGCTGCTGCTGGCGTGGCGCTGGTATCGCTTCGGGTATGCCTGCGTCACCTTTGGGTCGCCGCTTTCCCTGCGCGCCTATACCGCACGCACCCAGACCGATTTTCGCCGGTTGGACGCCGCGTCGCGGTTTGCGGCCATCGAGCGGCTGGGCCGCGAAGTGTTCGCCGCTATTGCCGCAGCCGTCCCGGTCGTGCCGGTGCCGCTCATCGCAACCGTGTTTCTCCACCATCCCCACACCGCCCTGAGCGCCCTCGAAATCAAGGCGCACGCCCAGGCCCTGATCACCACCCTTGAACAGCACGGAGCCTATGTCCATATCCCGCGGGCCGACCACGACTATGCGACCACCGTGGGATTGCGGATGCTGGTCCTGCGGCATGTGGTGGAGGAAGCGGACGGGCTGTACCGCGTGTGCGATGCCGAGCTCGACCTGCTACGTTACTACGCCAACTCGATCGCGCACTTCCTGCCCGATCCGTGAAGGCTCCAGGCGCAGGTCCTGCTCCTGTCTTTTAAAACGAGCGTTTGATGGGACAGCCCACGCCGGCCCGGACCAGGGGCCCCAAAGGCGGAAATCTGTTCTATTTACCCGTCTCACAAATCTGTGTACCATCTACCCAATGACACGGCAGAAAAATGGGACGGCGGCGGGGCGGACGGTCGGCTATGCCCGGGTCAGTACGCTGGAGCAGGACCTGCGCTCAAGGCCCAGGGCTGCCAGGACGAGCTGATCTTTGTGGATAAGGCGTCGGGAGCCAAGGCGGACCGGCCCGGGCTGACGCAATGTCTGGAGACCTTGCAGGCCGGGGATCTCTTGCTGGTCTGGCGGCTGGATCGCTTGGGGCGGTCGATGGCGCACCTGGTGACGCTGGTGGAGGCGTTGCAGGAGCGGGGCATCGGCTTTCGGTCGGTCTGCGACGGGGCGATTGATACGACGACGGCCTCGGGCGAGCTGGTGTTCAATATCTTCTCGGCCCTGGCGCAGTTTGAACGGCGGCGGATTCAGGAACGGACGCGGGCCGGGCTGACGGCCGCCCGGGCCCGGGGTCGGCTCGGCGGGCGGCCGGCGCTGGACCCGCAGGATGCCCGGGTGCAGATGGCCAAGGCGCTCTATCAGGACGGCACGCATGAGGTGGGGGCGATTTGCCAGACCTTGCATATCTCCCGCTCGACCTTGTATCGGTATCTAGCCCTCCCGGATGGCTAGTCGGTGCCGCCCGGAGGGAAGCCCGGTCCGGCCGCCCTGCCGGCGGGGAGCTGTCATGCAGAAACCCACACCCCTGAAAGTAAAAATGAACAACGCGGCGCGGGACGTGCGGCGCGGGTATCCCCTGGATTGGCCCATTCGGTCCTGGTTTGTACGCGTCGTGCAGGCCAGGAATCGGTGTGAGCGGTGCGGCGCCCGTAATCATCAGCCCCACCCGGACACAGGCAGCCATGTCGTTCTGCCGACGGCGCACGTCTACGACCGCGTGCCAGCGGCGGCGTCCCTGCTCAACCTTGCCGCGCTGTGCCAGCGCTGCCACCTGAACCATGACCGGGCGCAGCACCTCCAAAGCCGGCGCGCCAACCGAGACCGGGCCAATGGGCAGCTCAGCCTCTTCGCCGCCGCCCCCTCCCCCGGGTTGATCCCGAAACGACGAGGTCACGCTTGATGAGATCGAGAAAATCCACATGGAGCGGCCCAGGGCTGCGCTGCGCTGCGCCCTCCCCCCTCCCTGCGCGCCGCGTGCCCGCCCGTCCCTGTAGAGTAGGCCCTGCGGGCCGTTGTCTGATCCCAGGCGGCGCGCAGGTCGGGGGACCGGATGCAGGCAAGGCCCCGCACACTCTTTTGGATGCCTTCCTGCCTGGCTCCCCTCAGTCTAGTAAAAAGAATCCAAACTCAAGGGTGAAGGCTCCGCCCAGCGGCGGACCGCTGCCCTTGACTTGGGAGCCTCTTTTTTTGCTGGCCGGGTGAGCCAATCTTGTCCGGAAGGAAGCCGGTATGGAACAGGAAATCCTCGCTACGTGGGCACAGGTCGCGGCAACGCTCGTGGTGGGCGCGGGCCAGCTGGTAATGATTGGCTTCGGCTTGCGTCAGATGAGGCTGAGCGGAGAACGGCGTGACCGCCAGCTTGACGCCATGGAAACCGCCCAGCGCGATCAGTCGGAACGCCAGGGCGAAGCGCTGGGCAAAATCGGCCAGGCCCTCGACCGCCAAGGCGAAGTGCTGGCCGAGCTGTTGCGGCGCTCCACTCCCGCCTAGCCTCTCAGCCCCCGGCCGGGCGGGGCAAGGCCCGGCAAGGAAGCGCCCCGATGCAGACCAAGACCGTGAAGCTCAAAACGAACGCCGGCGGCGGCGTGTCCCTCGCGCACCCGGCCATGCACCCCGGCGACTACACAGATCAGGGCGCGTTTGTGGTAGCCATTGAGCGTGTGCCCACCCTTCTCTGTCCCCCGGGTTGTCGCGTTGCTCCGTTGCCCCCTCCCCACGCGCCGCTCACCCGTCCGCCCTGTGGGGTTGGCCTTCGGCCGCTATTTTCAGATCCCAGGCGGCGCACGGATCAACCAGTTACGTCGAACGCCAGAACCTCAGTATGCGGATGGGAATGCGGCGTTTTGCCCGGCTCACCAATGCGTTCTCCAAAAAGGTTGAACATCACAACTACATGGTGGCGCTGTACTTTTTGTACGACAATTTTTGCCGGCTCCACACGACCCTGCGGGTGACGCCCGCTATGGCGGCCGGTATCGACTGCACCTTGCATGATGTGGGGTGGATCGTGGACCTGATTGAGGCTCGGCGGCCTGAGCCGGGGCCACGGGGGCCGCACAAAAAGCGGGGTCAAATTTCAAACGGATACACTACCCCGCGCCGGGGGGACTTGACAGGGTGGGGAACAGCCCATAGTCTCGCCGACTTTATCGCACCCCGCGCCGCAAGATGCGATACAGCCGGCGTGGCAATTGATAGGAATATGACGTGCGCTGTTTGCTAGTCCTGCTACTGAGCCTGCTGAGCGTGTCTGGCTGCCTGACTGCGGCCGATGAGGAAGTCCTCGAACGCCTGAACAGTCTGGGCGAGTCCAAAGGCCAGATTTTTCCCGACCGCGAGGACTATTACGGGGTGTTTGTCCTCGACGAGCAGAATGCCTGGGCGGTCGGCAACCGGGGCGTTATTCTTCACATTTCCGATGCCGGTGAGACCTTCGCCCAGCTGAACAGCGGCGTTGAGCGGGCCATCTATGACGTGGATTTTGCCGATGCCCAGAGCGGGGTGGCGATCGGCCAGGACGGCCTGATCCTCAAAACCGACGACGGTGGCCAGACCTGGAAACAGATTCCGCTCGCCCTGCCGCTCGAGGACTGGCAGGCCGCCCAGCCGCATATGTTCGCCCTCAGCCGAGGGGCGAGTCCCAACCATATCTGGGCCGTCGGGCCGGTCGGCGCCATCATTCATTCCGACGACGGCGGCGAAACCTGGCAGAATCAGTCGCTGGGACGCGATGTGACGCTGAACGGCGTCTCGTTTGCCAGCGATACCGAAGGCTGGATTGCCGGCGAGTTTGGAACCATCCTGCGCACCTCGGACGGCGGACACACCTGGCAGGAGCAAAAGAACGTGCTGAACCTGCCCAGATACACCCGCCCCGACCTGAGCGAGGAGGACGCCATCGCCCAACGCGTGCCCCGGCTGTATCTGGAAGACCTGTTTCTGATTGACGTGGCCTTCCGCAATCCGACCGAAGGCTATGTCTCCGGCGAGAGCGGCATCCTGTTGCACACCGTCGACGCGGGCGAGACCTGGACGCGGATTCCGAGCGGGAGTTTCAATACCCTGTTGTCCGTCCTGCCGGCCGCAAGCGACCAGGCGGCCGATATGGCGACCGGCATCCTGGGCACCCTGGCGCGCGAGGAGAACGGCAACTGGCGGCTCCTCGAAGACGTGCGGACCCATGTCTTGACCTGGATTCGGGACGCCAGCATTGCCCGGGGGGGCGGCTTCGGGCTGGCGTGCGGCGGAAAAGGCACGATTCTCGTCACCACCGATGGGGGGAAAGAGTGGAAAAAGACGGCCAGTGAACGGCTGGCCCGCCTGTTTCAAAGCTAGAGCGTTCAACAATCCTCGCCAGTTCTCATCCCCACCCCCCCGACGCTTCCCGTTTCCAGCTTTGTCATTGGCCCTGAGGAGGTAATCTATGTCCGGCCCAGCTCCGACCGAAAAGAAGGGGACGGCTGATCGCATTGTCGAAGCCTATATCGGCTTCCTGTGGCGCCACCGGGTCGCCTATCTCGTGCTCCTGGCGCTCGTCACCGGTGTGTGGCTCTACCAGGCGCGCAAGGTGGAGATGTACAGCCAGTTCGCTGACCTGCTGCCGCAGGGCCACGACTACATCCAGGCCTACAACCAGCACCGCGAAATTTTTGGCGGGGCCAATATCGTCACTGCGGTCCTGCAGGTCAAAGACGGCGACATCTTCAATACCGATACGCTGGAGAAAGTCCGTCTGGTGACCGATCAACTCGACCAGGTCGAGGGTGTCGATCACAACCAGGTCGCCTCCATCTCCCATGTCAAAATCCGCAATATCCGCACCCTGCCGGGCGGCATGGTACGCTCTTATCCGGTCCTGCCGGTCGATATCCCGACCGACCCCGAAGAGCTGGAGACGCTCAAGTTCGAGATGTTCAATAACGACATCGTGATGAACAAATACGTCTCCGAGGACGGCAAGGCCGCGCTGGTGTTTGCCGGCTTCAACGAAGACCGCCTGGATTATCGGGAGATTCAGCGGGCGATTACCGATATCCGCCAAGAGGTCGAAGACGACAACACGTTCCTGTACGTCGCCGGCGAGCCCGCCCTCAAGGGCTGGGTGTGGTACTTCACCGGCGAGCTGTTCATGATTTTTTCCTTCACCGGGCTGTGTGTCCTGATCGCGCTGATCGTCTACTTCCGGCGCGCCTACGGGGTGCTCGTCCCGCTGATCGGGGCGGCGATTCAGACGATCTGGGGCCTGGGCTGGGTCGGCTGGTGGGGCTTTAATCTGGACCCGCTGATCCTGGTCATTCCGCTCCTGATTACCGCCCGCTCGATCAGCCACGCCGTCCAGATGGTCGAGCGCTACTTTGAGGCTCTGGAGGAGAGCAAGGACCAGCAAAAGGCCGCCTATACCTGTCTGCAGGATCTCTTCCTGCCCGGCGTGACCGGCGTGATCAGCGATGCCGGCGGGATTCTGGTCCTGTCGGTGGCCACCATTCCCCTGATCGAGAAGCTGGCCTACTACGGCAGCTTCTGGGCCTTTGCCAATATCTTCTGCATCACCCATACCATGCCCATCTTCCTGTCCTACTTTCCCACGCCAAAAAACACCCAGCACTTCGTGCCCCGCTGGATGGAAGTCACCCTGGAGAAGGTCGGTCAGCTGGCCACCGGCCCGATCAGTCGCTGGGTGATCCTGGGCGTGTCCGCCGTCACCATCGTGTTCGGCGTGCGCACCGCGATCACCGTCCCGATCGGTGAGCAGGAGGCCGGCTCCCCGCTGCTGTGGCAGGACGCCCACTACAACGTCTCGGCCCGGACCATCAATGAGCGCTTTGCCGGGGCCAACCAGCTGGTCATCTATCTGGAGGGCGAGCGCGAGCATATCCTCAAGGAGCCTTACGTGCTGGCCACGATCGAGGAGATGCGCCGCTACATGCTGGAACAGGACGAGGCCGGCGACTCCCGCGAGCTGTACACCCTGGCCCGGGGGCTGAACCGTCTGTACCACTACAACGACCCGCGTTGGCAGGTCATTCCGCCCGACCTGGCCACGACCGGCAACCTGATTTTCGTGTACGAGGCCTCGGCCCCGATTTCCGGCGTCATCCTGGAATACACCGACCTGGTCTACAAAAACGGCCAGTTCGTGGTGTTCTACAAGGACGTTAAGGGCGACACGGTCCGCGAAGCCATTGCCCGGGCCAAGAAGTTCATTGCCGAACACCCGCTCGAGGGGGTGACCATGCGCCTGGCCGGCGGCTTCATCGGCACGACCGCAGCCCTGAACGAAGAAATTGACCGGTCGGAGAAACAGGCCGCCCTGCTGGTCATTCTCACCGTCTTTACCCTGGTCCTGCTCAGCTACGGTTCGCTGGTGGCTGCGGTCATGGTCATGGCCGCCCTGATTGCGGCCGGTGTGGCCAGCTACATGTACGTGTCGTTCATGGGCATCGGCATCAACATCAACTCGCTGCCGGTGACTGCGGTTGGCATGGGCATCGGGGTGGACTATATTCTGTACGTGGTGGACCGGGTGCGGCGGGAAATCCCCCGCGCCGGGGGCAACCGCCAGCAGGGCATCAAGCGTACCATCTCGACGACCGGCATGGCGGTCACGTTTACCGCCACGACCATGATTGCGGGCGTGATCCCGTGGTATTTTCTGTCGAGCCTGCGGTTTTCGGCGGAAATGGCGCTGCTGCTGGCCATTCTGCTGGTGACCCACTGGCTGTCGGCCCTGACCATGGTCCCGGCCATGATTGCCGCTTTTAAGCCCAAGTTTGCCGGCGGTGCGCCCGAGAAAGTCGCTGAGGAGCAGGCCGAGCCGGGCCTCAGCGCCCAGGCGCCCCAACCTGCGGATTAGCATAACGAAGCGTCCGCACGCCGCCGGGGGGAAAGGCGCGGGCGCGTGTCTGTTGAGCATCAGCCCGAGAGGGAAGGAGGAGTTTCATGCAAGGAGCCAGTTGGCGGAGGATGTCCACGCTGTGGGCAAGCCTCGTTGTGACGGGGATGTGTGTCGTGTTGGCGACATCTCCGGCCTGGGGACAGAGAGAAGAGGGACTGATTCCCAGTCTCCAGGATATGGCCATCCACGGCTACGTGGATAATTTCTCGATTTTGCGCAGCGATACGTTCAAGTCGGACTATCACGTTGCGTCCTCGCGCTACCGGGCCAGCGTGCAGCTGGCCGGCTCGCTGCGGGTGCTGCGGGACTATTTCAAGCGCTTCGAGTATTTCATCGAGCTGCGCCCGGAGTACGAGTCGATCTACGATATCAGCGACCGCTTCGGCAACGGCCGGGACAGCGATTCGATTGCGGTCTCGGGCCGGGTCCAGCCGGTACGGGCCAACAACGGACTGCTGGAAGCGTTCGGCTACAACCCGCGCAATTTCGCCGAGTTCTGGCCGCACTCCAACGCGATCTTTCCGTATAATCTCAAGCCCGGCTCGCGCTATAACGTGCCGGGCCGGCGGCGGGATCTGGACTCCAGAGACGCCTATTTCGGTCTGGATCAGAGCCAGAACGACCTGCGTTTCGGCATGCTGCGGGATACCAACTTCGATCTGTACTATCCCGTCCGCGAGGCCTACTTCGACTTTTTCTGGGACGCCTTCGGTGGGCGGAACTGGCTGCGCATCGGCAAACAGCAGCATGTGTGGGGCAAGGCCGACTTCTTCCGCCTGCAAGACATCGTCAACCCGGTCAACTTTGGCGACCACTTCTTTATCGACCTGTTTGACGATACCCGCATCCCGCTGTGGTCGATTCTGCTGGAGCATCGCTTTGGCACAATCGGTCCCTTCCGCGACGTGGCCGGCAGCATCGTGTGGGTGTTTGACCGCTATACCTCGCTCGGTTTCGGCCACTCGGCCCAGCCCTGGTCGATCGGCTTCGGCCGCACCCTGGACGCCTTTGCCTTTGGCAACGATCTGTTCGGCCAGGCGCTGTTCCCCGGTCGGGACGATGTCAACATGGCCCTGCACCGCAACGCCGCGCCAGCCTGGAACCTCAAGAACTCGGGTATCGGCATGCGCTGGGAGGCGACCCTCGGCAACTTCCGCCTCCAGTTGACCGACTGGTTCGCCTTTCAGGACGTGGCCGCCTTTGGCTGGGACCGGATCAACGTGCTGACCGGTATCGAGGGCTGTACGGTGGACAGCGCCGGCAACTCGATTTTTCCCGAGCCGGGCGGCGTGGGCGGCGAGGACGTCATGTCAGCCTTCGGCCCGGCCCGGATCGCCGTCAAGCCGCGCCAGATCCGCATGCGCGACGCCGCCATCGTGGCCGACGTGAAGAGCAAGTACAAGCGCGCCCGCTACGCCAACCTGTGCGGCCTGGGCGGCTCGCTGGCGGCCCGCTACCGCAAGCAGAACACCCTGGGCCTGTCGGTCGACTGGTTTGAGCCCAACACCGGCCTGGTGTTCCGCACCGAAACCTCGTGGACGGCCAACGCCCTGGTGACGGATACCACCAAGTCCGACCTGTTTGCCGATACCAACATCTACCGCTGGGTGCTGGGTATTGACCGCCCGACCTTTATCCGTTTCCTCAACCCGACCCGGAGTTTCTTCCTGAGCATGCAGGCCTTTGGCACGCATCTGCCGGATGTCAACGCCGGCCGTTTCGGCAACCCCAACGGGGCGCGGGACAACTTCATCTTCACCTTCTTCGTCCAGAACCAGTATTTCAGGGATCAGCTGGTCTATCTGCTGTTCGGCGCTTTCGGGACGACCGGGGTGGACGGCACGCTGGGCGGCAACGCCGAGTATCTGATCACCAACCACTGGTCGGTCCAGTTCGGCGTCACCGCCTTTCTGG
Organism: Desulfurellaceae bacterium; assembly: GCA_021296095.1. Classification (NCBI taxonomy): domain Bacteria; kingdom Pseudomonadati; phylum Campylobacterota; class Desulfurellia; order Desulfurellales; family Desulfurellaceae; species Desulfurellaceae bacterium. The sequence goes on from JAGWBB010000053.1 coordinate 11,573, forward strand.
GCACAACCCGGGAGCACGACCTGACGACCTTTGCCCGCTTTACGACCGACGGCCGGCCGTTCAGCGAAAGCGGTTTCGGCATCGGGCACATGCAGGCCGGCGGCTCGGAACGCAACCAGATGAACGAGTTCTGGGGCCGGCTACGCTACCGGTTCTAGCAAGAGGACACGTGTCACCCCTTCTGGTCCGGCGGCTTGACTGTCGGGCCAAAAGGGCAAGAATAGAAACACTCAGACCCAAGGAGGATGTATGCGGCGACTCGCACTCGCATCGGTATTTGTCGCTTGCGGTATGCTGTTCGGGCAGGCTGCGGCCGTGGCCCAGGATGACCCGACGACTTACACGCGGGAGAGCTTCAGCCAGTGGCTGGCGGCATCCAAGGATGCCAAACCCGACTTCAAACCGGGTGATGTCCTGAGCCACGCCGACCTGGAACGAATCCGGCCGTTTCTGTTTCCCGGCTACTTTGAGCAGTACCAGAAATGGGCCGACGTGCAGTTCGAGATTGTGGAGACCAACCACGTCACCCCCCACCAGCTGGTGCTTGACTGCAACGAAAAGTTCCAGCAACAGGTGAGCCTGGCCGAGGACGGCGCCCTGGAAAACTATGTATGCGGCTATCCCTTCTCCAACGAGGATATCACCGAGGACGACCCCCAGGCCGGGCTGAAGGTCGCCTGGAACTATGACAAACGCTGGTACTGGCGCGGCTACTTCGTCAATAACGCGCTGACGACCTGGCTGCGTTTTGGCGGCGAGCACACCGCGCCCGAACCCGAGCAGCCGCCCGAGGGCTGGCGGGGCGACGAGTACCCGATCAAGCCCGAGGACTGGCAGTACGATACGGAGAAGATCTACGGCGGCGGCGGGCGCTTTGAGCGCAGCCTGGGCACCTTCTACCACCGCGCCTACTACTCGCATCTGCCCATGTATCCAGAGAGCAACTACCAGCTGCCGAACGTCTCCGACGCCGGCGAGGTGTACTGGAAGGAGTTCACCGGCTTCTTCTCGCCCTACGACGTGCGGGGCACGGCCTTCATTGTGGCGCGCTACGACGACCCGCGGCGGGGCGACGACGGCTGGGCCTATGTGCCGAGCCTGCGCCGTGTGCGGCGCATTTCGGCCGAGGTCAAGTCCGACTCGCTGATGGGCACCGAGCATACCCTGGAAGACTTCTACGGCTTCTCCGGCCGTCCGCTGGAGTGGAACTGGAGCTTCCTGGGCTGGAAAGACATGATTGCGGTCCATATCAAGACCAAGTGGGACGACGACGGGGTGCGCTACGGCGGTCCTGACGGCTGGCTTAACGACGACGTGTGGCAGATCCGCCGCATGGCGATTGTCGAGCGCACGCCCAAGGATCCCCGTCACCCGTATTCGAGCGCGATTCAGGTCATTGATGCCGAAACCTGGGAGACTTGGCTGCATATCGCCTTCGACCGCAAGGGCAAGCTGTGGAAGGTGTGGCAGTGGGGCTATGCCTGGAGTGACGACGCCAAGCGCTACACCGACATGAACCACGGGCGTTCCGCCGTGCACTGGAAGAACGTTGACACGGTCGATATCCAGAACGGCCGGGGCAACCTGTGGCGCGAGTACGGCGGCGGTCTGCCCGACTTCTCGGTCGATTTCATCAGCCGCCTGTATGACCTGAACCGTCTGACCGAGCTGCACCGCTAGGCCCGAGGGGGGAGGCTCCCCCCTCATGGCACGGCGTTCGGTCCCGGCTCTCAGTCTGAAGAGGAACGATCATGACGCTTTCCAAAACGCTTTCAGTGTCCCGGGTGCTGACCGTGTGGCTGGCGGCAGTCCTGCTGGGTGCGGGCTGGGGCACCCCGGCCGCGCTGTCGGCCGAGCCCGACCCGGCCGTGTATTACGGCTGGCTGGACGCCTACCAGAACCCGGGCGCTGCGACTCCCCCGGTCCCGCTTCCGGACACCCTGCCGGCTGACCAGCAGGTGCCCGACTCCGCTGCGGCCGGGTCCGAAGAGCCGCTCGTCGCTCAGGCTGAGGCCGGCCAGGGTCTGAAGAGGAAACGTGTCAACTTCCTCAGAGCCGATGGAAGACACGTTTCCTCTTTGGGATGTTATTATCACCGTTCCTACTACTCGCATCTGCCCCTGTTCCAGGACGGTGCCTACACGCTGCCCGGCTCGCTCGACGTTGCCGAGCCGTATCAACAGCTCTCGCGCCAGGCGATTTCTTCACCCGCAGGCCCCTGAGCGGAGCAGCATGCCATGTGGCTGAGACGCGGCCTCGTCGTCCTGCTGAGTGTCGCCTGCTGTCTCACCGCGCCGCGCGCCTGGGCCGAGGAGAGGGTCGCCCCCGATGGGCCTGCCTCCGAGCTTGAGGAACTGGCCGCTCAGGCCGCCCAGCTCCACGCCGCAGGGCGCTATGCCGAGGCCCTGGGACCGGCCCGGCAGCTCTTGCGGCTGACCGAACAGCGCGCCGGCCCGGACCATCCCCTTGTGTCCCAGAGCCTGAACAACCTGGCACTCCTGCTCCAGAAGGCGGGTCAGCCCGGCGAGGCACGTCCACTGCTCGTGCGCGCCCTGCGGATTGATGAACACCATCTTGGGCCCGCCCACCCGGGCATCGTCCGCAGCCTGACCAACCTCGCGCTCGTGCTCCAGGATCTGGAGCGCTACGCCGAGGCGCGGCCGCACCTGGTTCGCAGCCGGGACATCACCCACGACGCGCTCGGGGCCGAGCATCCGGCGCTGGCCGTGAGCCTGGAGAATCTGGCCCAACTCGACGAAGAGCAGGGCCGCTACGACCAGGCTCTGGCCCAGCTCGAACAGGCCGCCGCCATCCAGGAACGGGCGCTCGGGTCTGAGCACCCGGCGCTGGCCCTGAGTCTGGTCAAGCAGGCCCAGGTGTTGCGGCGCCTCGGCGCCCAGGCGCGCGCCCGTCCCCTGCTTGAGCGAGCCCTGGCGATCCAGCGCAAGACCTACGGCGCGCAGCACCTGGGCGTTGCGACAACGCTGACCGCGCTGGGTCTGGTGCTGAAAGAAACGGGCGAGTTCGGCCAGGCTCAGGAAGTCCAGCGCCGCGCCCTGCGCATCCGCGAGGCCGCCCTCGGTCCCCACCACCCGGACGTGGCCGAGAGCCTGAACAACCTGGGTTCGGCGCTATACCAAACCGGACAATTCGCCCACGCCCGGCCCCTGTTTGTGCGGGCCGAACAGATCTATGCAGCGGTGTACGGTCCGTCGCACCCGATGCTGGCCACCAGTCTGAGCAACCTGGCCTCCCTGCTGTATCAGATTCAGGATTATAGTGGGGCCAAAAAAGCCTATGAGCGAGTCATTGCCATCCAGGAAGACAGCCTCGGCCACGACCACCCGAGCCTGGCCATGAGTCTCAACAATCTGGCCCTGGTGCTGCGCGAAGAAGGCCGTCTGGAACCGGTCCGTCCCCTGTACGAACGGGCGCTCCAGATCACCCGAACGGCCTACGGTCCCGACCATCCCAACCTGGCGGTGAGTCTCAACAACCTGGCCTCGCTGCTCCACCAGCAGGGCGAGTACGATGCGGCGCGTCCGCTGTTTGCGCGTTCGGTGTCGATCATGCAAAAGGCGCTGGGCGCCGACCACCCGAATGTCGCCACCAGTCTCAACCAGTTTGCCCTGCTGCTGAAAGACGCCGGCGAGTTTGCCGCCTCGCAAGAGCAGTATGAACGCGCCTTTGCCATAGAAAAGCGCGCCCTCGGTCCAGGCCAGCGACAGGTCGCGGTCAGCCTCAACAACTTGACCACCACCATGAGCGGGCTGGCCGACCTGTTGCACCGGACCCGGCGCTACGACGCCTTGCTGCCCCTGTATGCCGAAACTTTTGCCGTGCTCGAAGCGGCGCTGGGCGCCGAGCACCCCAATCTGGCCGCCCACCTCGAGACGCTCGGCGCCGCGTATGCCGAGCAGGAAAAATGGTCGGACGCCGAGCCCTACTACCGGCGGGCCCTCCACCTGCGGGAGCGGGCCGACGATCCCGGCCTGACGGACACGCTGCTGGCATTATCCCGGGTGTATGACAAGATGGACAGGACCGAGGATGCGCAAGAGCTGCGGGGGCGGGTGGCCCGGCTGGGTCCTGCGGATGAGAGGTAGACATGGCGGCACAAGACCTGATCCGGCTGTGGGAACAGCATGTGAGGGGCGAGTTTATCGACAAGGATGAAGACCTGTCCCTGGCGACGATGACCGAGGATGCCAGCGTGCTGCACATTCCGAGCCAGTCGGGCGCCAGCGGCAAAGCTGCGCTGAAGCCCTACTACCGGGATATGTTCATCCCGTCGATTCCGGATCAGTGGCAGCACACCACCACCAAGCGGGTAGTGACCGACGATACGCTGGTTGAGGAGGCGACGGTGCGGCTGGTCCACACCAGGCAGATGGACTGGTTTCTGCCCGGTCTGCCCCCGACCCGCAAACCCATCGAGGTGGGCTTGGTGATTATTGTCGAGTATCGGGACGGGAAAATGGCTGCGGAGCGGATCTACTGGGATCAGGCTGCGGTGCTGCGCCAGATTGGCCGGCTGTAGCGTGGGCCGTGTCTGCACTTGATCGCGCTGATCCGTGCGCCATGGATGTGGATACACAGGATTGGCAAGGAGGACTGTATGGCTGTATTCGACGCCGCCTGGATGGAGGGCTGGAAGACCCTGGTGAACCAGGACTCTGTCATCACGATTATTGGCAAGCACCTGACCGCCGAGGTGTTGTTCGCCTTTGGCGACACCACCTATGTTGTCTCGTATGTTGGCGGGCGCATTGTCCGGATTGACGACCAGCTCGGTCCTGAGTCGACCTATGCGTTTGCCCTGCGCGGTCCGGCCCAGACCTGGGAGAAGTTTGTCCAGCCGATTCCGCCCCCGATGTATAACGATATCTGGGCGATGGCCCACCCCCTGCACGGGCGGTTGCAGATTGAGGGCGATGTCAAAGTGATGTGGCAGAACCTGCGGGCGTTTACCTGGACGCTCGACTTCATGCGCAGGGTCAACGAAGCGGGAGGCATCTGAGATGGCGCACATCGAACCGATTACCGGCCGGTATATTCATGTCCCGTATGCGGGCGAAGACTACCGGGTATTTTACGAAGAAGCCGGCCAGGGCATTCCGCTGGTGTGTCTGCATACGGCCGGAACCGACTCGCGCGAGTGGCGCCACCAGCTGTGCGACGCCGATATCAACGGCAGCTTTCGGGTCATCGCCCTCGACCTGCCCCGCCACGGAAAATCCATCCCGCCCAGCGGCTGGTGGAAGGAAGAGTATCGCCTGACGGCCACGTTCTACTCCGAGTTTGTGATGGCCTTCTGTCGGGAGCTGGGGCTGGAGCGGCCCGTCGTCATGGGCAGTTCGATGGGCGGCAATATCTGTCTGCATCTGGCGCTCAATTTTGAGCAGGACGTGCGCGCCCTGATCGCCATCGAAGCCTGCGACTATTCGCCCGGTTGGTGGCTGGACTGGCTGTCCAACCCCCACATGCACGGCGGGGAGGTGTCGGCGACCTCGGTCTACGGGTTGATGGCGCCCCACAGCCCCGAGGAGTACCGGCGCGAGACGTGGTGGTATTACGCGCAGAGCGGTCCGGGTATCTTCAAGGGCGATTTATACTTCTACAGTGTGGATCACGATTTTCGGAATCTGGTCGACCGGATCTCCGGTCGGGTGCCGCTATACTTCATGACCGGGGTGTATGACTTTGCCTGTACCCCGGAAATGACCGAACACACGGCCCGCAAGGTCAAAGGCTCAGAGTGTATTATCATGGAAGAAATCGGCCATTTCCCGATGTGTGAAAACCCGGTGACGTTCAAGCGCTACCTGATGCCGGTGCTGGCCAAGATCCGCGAAACCCGCTAGGACCCTGACTCAGAGGAGGATCGCATATGAAATTCAATCTATTCCTGCTGCCGACCATCCCGGCCACATTTGAAGAGCGTGAAAAACTGCGGCCGATCGGTCGCAATAACGACAAGTATCAGGAGCTGCTGAAAGAGGTCCGGGAAATTGCCCAGATGGCCGAAGACCTGGGCTTTGATGCGCTGTCAACCACCGAGCACCATTTTCACTCCGAGGGTTATGAATCCTCGATTGCGCCGCTGCTGCTGTACACCGATCTGGCCGCCCGGACCGAGCGTATCAAGTTCGCCTCGCTGGGCCTGGTCCTGCCGACCTGGGACCCGATCCGGGTGGCGGAAGAGATTGCGGTGCTGGATCACCTGACCAAGGGCCGCTTTGTGGCCGGCTTTGCCCGCGGCTATCAGGATCGCTGGACGAACGTCCTCGGCCAGCACTACCACGTGACCGGCGCGCCCATGGACGGCTCCGAGGTCGATGCCCACAACCGGGCGGTTTTTGAAGAGGTCTTCAAGATCATGAAGATGGCCTGGACCCAGGAGTCGATCCGCTTCAAAACCAAGTACTATGAGGTCCCGGCGCCGTACGAGCAGGGCATCCAGCGCTGGCCGGTGGCCAAAAACTGGACCGCCAAATACGGGGCCGAGGGCGAGGTGGATGAGAACGGGACGGTCCAGCGCATCTGCGTCGTGCCCAAACCCTACACCCAGCCCCACCCGCCGATCTGGCAGCCGTTCTCGGTCAGTGAGAAAACGATCCGCTGGTGCGCGACCGAGAGTATCGTGCCCTGGATCCTGATCGCCCATCCACCGTCGTTCCGCGAGCTGTGCGAAGCCTACCGTGAGGAGGCGGCCAAAGCCGGCCGCCAGCTGGCGCTCGGCGAGAGTGTCGGCGCCTTTCGCTCGATCCACCTCGGCGATTCCTACACCCAGGCCTACTCCTTGGGCGCGGAGTGTCAGGGCGCCGGCTTCATCGAGTATTTCTCGGGCTTCGGATTTTTTGAGGCGTATCGCTTTCCGGGCGAAACCACCCCGGTGCCGAATACCTTTGAGCGCATGGTCGAGAGCAAGTACGCCCTGGTCGGCACCACCGACGACATCAAACGTGAACTCGAAGCCCTGCAAAAGAACAGCAATGTGGAGTGGTTCGGCTGGTTCTTCGACCAGGGCCTGATGCCCTGGGACGAGACCAAGCGCCAGCTTGAGACCTTTGGCAAGGAAGTCCTGCCCGAGTTTAAGGACTAGCTCCGCCTGGGGAGGACGAGGACAAAGGGAAACGTAATAAGCGCTGATTCTCAATGAGATCACGTTTCCTTTTGAAGGACACGGCCGCAGCGCTGACGCCGCAAAACGCCCGTAGCTGGGGGAAAATTCTGCTCGGCTTGGGCGCAGTGGTCGGTCTGCTGCTCATCGGCCGCCAGGTCGGCGGCGTGGTGCCACAGTTCGCCGCCTGGGTCACCACCCTCGGCTGGTGGGGCCCGCTGGTGTTCATTGTCGGCTATGCCCTGGCCGTGGTAGCTCTGGTGCCCGGCTCGCTGCTGACCCTGACGGCCGGCGCGGTCTTCGGGCTGGGCCAGGGCGTGGCGTATGTGTTCGTGGCGGCCGTCCTCGGCTCGTCGGCCGCCTTTCTGATCGCCCGCTATGTCGCCCGCTCTGCGGTTGAGCGCCGCCTGGCCAATAACCCGCGCTTTGCCGCGCTGGATACCGCACTCGGCGAGCAGGGCTGGAAAATCGTCTTGCTACTGCGCCTGTCGCCGGTCTTTCCCTTCACCATGTTGAACTACAGTCTGGGGCTGACCAAGGTCCGTTTCGGCGACTATTTCCTCGCCTCGGTCGGTATGCTGCCCGGCACCCTGCTGTACGTCTACTCCGGCAAGCTGGCCGGAGATGTGGCCAGCCTGGCCGGCGGGGCTACGGTGGAGAGGGGGCTGGCCTACTACCTGGTGCTGGGCCTGGGGCTGGCGGCAACGCTCGGGGTGACCACGTTGGTGACCCGCATGGCGCGGCGTTCCCTCAGCCAGATCACCGGCGAGTAAGCCTGCCTGGCCATGTGTTGAGAGAACCGTAGACAGAGCCGGGTCAGGCCATTTGCAGAAGGTCTTGCTCCCCACACGGGTCAATCTCTACCGTAATCTTGCGGACCCTGACCTCGGGCACCTTGCGACGGCCATTGCCGGGCTTCATGGCAACGAGTCCTGCCGCTTCCAGCTTGGCCAGCGTGCGACTGAGATTGGGCTGGGCGCGTCCGGTCCATTCCCTCAATTCAGTCATGGACTCGGGTTTGCGGTCACGGATCAGTGACAGAAGCCGGCGGTTCTCCGGGGTGAGCAAACGCACCAAAGCCTGGACGGAATTGAAGCTGGGTTGGGCCGCATCCGCGGGAGCTGGTTTCTGTCCGCGTGCCACTGCTTTCATCTCGTCGTGCAATTCCTGCAAGCTCTGAATCCTGTACGTCGTCATGAGTCTTCCTCCTCTACCGCGATGACTGTCGTTCCCACGCCACGCTCCTGCAACACCCGTTCGACCTCGGAAAAGAAGTCATCAAGCAGGGTTTCCACATTGACGAACGGGTAGGGACGGCCCGCGTCGTCCTCTGTACGATGCCAATGGTCACGGGTGCGAGGGCGTGTCTTGTAGCGCGAACCCGTTGCTGCCACGCCGTGAGCGTTGTCGAAACCGATGAGCCGCTTGCCCGAGGGCGCGTGCAAAGTGAAGGAATAAGACAGGCCATGCGGGCGCTCTTTACTCAGCTTGACGCGCTTGATCTCGAATTTGATCCAGTAGCCCTCTTCAAGGTGATGAATGCGCCCGTCGAAGGCTAACAGGAATTCGAGCGCATACTCGGGGACTGAGCTATCCATATCATATCCAGACAAGATATTATTCTTATGCCGTCAGTTGTCAACAATCCCGCCTCTCTCAAGAGCACTCCCGAGGCAAAGAGAACCGGTCAGGCTGGTCAAGCCGGCTGTGAAGTCAGGGCCCGGTAGACCGGGGCGCGAGTCTCGGCCAGGCGCACAATGAGCGCTGCGGCTTCCTCGGGGCCGTTGTGACGGCGCAGGGTGTGCTGCATCTTCCGTGCCTGGAGGGTGAAGGAATCCTGGCTGAGCAGCGTGCGGATGGCGCGGGTGAGCCGGGCGGTGGTGAGCAGGCGTCGGTCCAGGCGCAGACCGGCCCCGGCGTCCACGCAGCGCTGGGTATTGTCGGGCTGGTCCGCGCCAAGCGGGATGCACAGCAGCGGAATCCCGTGGGACAGCGCCGTCATCACGGTGTTCACCCCGCCGTGGGAAATAATCAGAGCCGGCCGGGTTTTCAGCTCGGTTTGCAGGGCGGTCTGCGGAATATAGGCCTCAACGCGCACATTTGGCGGAACCGCCGAGAAAAGCTCGGGCGGACACCCCGGACCGGTGACCACCAGCCCCAGGACATCGAGCTGACCGAGGGCGCGGATGATTTTGCGGAAGACGCCAAGCCGCGTATTAAAAACGGTTCCCAGAGTGACATACACGAGCGGCTTGTTGGCCGGCAGCTGCCCAAACCAGTCCGGCGCCTGCCAGTCAACCGGCCGGTCCCAGACCGTTGGGCCAACATAATGCACCTGCGGCGACAGGTCGGGCCGGTTGTAGTCATATTCCCGGCTACAGGTGTGGATGAGCAGGAAGGGCGCCAGGACGTGCGGAGACAGCGGGTCGGCATGAGGAGGGAGACCGAGCTGCCGGCGATAGCGACTCAGGGCACGGCGCCACGGCGCCATCAGTGCCGTGGCGATGCGAATCGCGCCCCTGAGTCCGATCCGATAGGGCAGACGCAAGGCCGGGGGGAGGGTCTCGACGCGCGGAAAGCCGGCCGGCGGGGCGTGCAGACTCGGCGTCATGAAGTGGGTCATGGGGCTCAGCACGGCCCACGGCAGGGCCTGCTGCTCGCAAAAAAGCTGAGCGGCAAAGGTCAGCGGCCCGGCCACAACAACGCTGGGTTGGAAGTCCTGGGCAATCCGCCGCAGTTCTGGGATACGGCTGGGGACTGAGGCCATGAAGATGCGCAAAAAGTCGTAGCTCACGCGCAGATAATGCAGGCGCAGATACCGAATGAGCGGAAAAAACTCTTCCAGACGTTCTTCGGAGTAGTGTGGACCGAGGGGATAGAAGGGCAGGCCCTCGCGCTCGATACGCTCCTGATACAGCCGGCTGGTCGCCAGGGCAACGGCGTGGCCCCCGGCCTGGAGGGTGCGCATCACCGGCAGCAGGGGATGGACGTGGCCCATGCCCGGCTCGGTGACAAACAGGACACGCTGGCGTGACGCGGCAGATTGGGAGTGCAGGGACGCCATGGCTGCTTCATCCCTATCACGCCGGTCGCGGCGCTACACCTATGCGCGATGAGCCTGGAGACGTTCTCTCCGAGTTGACAAACGAGACGAGAGCGCCTTAAACGGAGGACAGGAGCACACCGGACATGACCGAGTATGAAATTGCTGCCCTGAACTTGGCCTACTGGCAGATGATCGCCGTCTTTCTGCAAGCCAGTCTTGGCTTTGTCATTGGCGTGGTGCAGTGCGGCTTGATTTATGTCGGCCTGCGTCGCATGGGCCAAGCCTCCGACGAACGCAAGAGCCAGCACGAAGAAACGATGGAAGCGATGCAGACCCAGCACCAAGAGACCATGCGCGCCTTGGAGGTTCAGCACGAAGCCTTGCGGGAACTCATCACCCGGACGGCTAAGTGACTCTCATCGTCGCTCCGGAGGAAGAGCATGTCGGATTACGCTCCGCTAGTCCGACCTACTGCTTGACCGCTAAGGGTGCGGTCATCTTCTCGTACAAGCCGAACAGATGCCCCACACGCTCGCGTTCAGAGGCGAAGCCATCGGACCGGTAGAGGCGGTCTACGGCCCGGTTGAGGGCGTGATGAGCCTTGCGCAGCCTGGGCGGCATCAGGTTAGGGGCGTACAGGTCAGCCAGGGTTGCGCCAGGGGGAGCGACGCGGGCGCGGATTTCGTTCCAGGACAGGCGCATTTATAGAAGAGCGAAGACGATTTTTAAGGCGTGGTCAATTGCCGTCATGAGTGGCGCTTCGAGGGTGCCTCGGACTCGGACCAAGCGAGAACGATAGTCTATACGATGTGTGATGTCGTCAGCTTCCGAGTGTCTTCGTCTTCTGTGTAGACCTCTGAGTAGAGGTCCGCAGACTCCCGTAAACGTTGCTGGGCGAATTCTTCGCGTAAACGATCAAGCGCCATCCGAACAACGGTACTTTTGTCCTTGAAGCCATACGAGCGGCATTCATCGAGAAATTGCAGGTGCGATTCTTCGATGCTGAATTTTGCTTGGACCATAGTGACCTCTCTCAGAAGTTACTCTTGAGGATATATGCACCCTACTCCTCGTCAGGCATGTGCTCAATCACCGCTGCGGCTTCTGCCACGGCGCCGTTGGCGATCAGGGCCACGGCCAGCAGCCGCAGGCCGCGCGGGGTGGCCTGGAGCTGGCAGGCGGCTCGCGCCCAGGCCAGGGCTTGGGCCGCCCGGTCTCCGGCGCACAGGGCCTGACGGGCCTGCTCGCGTAGCTGCCAGGCTTTTGCCGCCAGGCGCATGAGCGGGGCCAGATCGGTTCCGCACCGGGCGCACACGGCCGTCTCTCGCCACGCCGCCCGGCAGGTCGGACAACGCGATTCAAATGACGAACGAGGAATGATGAACGAGGAACGGTCCATCCGATTGATGCTGCTAGGGCGTGTCATCAGTTAGGGAGAAGCCGTGAGAATTGCCTACCCTGATGAGCTATACTGTTCGCGGTAGCCAA
>JAGWBB010000054.1:0-19572 GCA_021296095.1 Desulfurellaceae bacterium
GCCGAGCGCCTGGATTCCGGCTTTCGCCGGAATGACGACAAGAACCGGCTGGCTATACGGAATCGTGAAGTGCTCTAGTGCGGCCAATCCAACAATAACGACGCAGAGAAAAGCCCTCTTCAGCATGATATCCCCTCAAAAAATGACAAAATCAACGACTTGCACACGCCTTATCAGCCGGCTGAGTCTGAACGAATCACCGGCCGGAGAACCCCCTAAGCAGCCTTATCAACGGTCAGGGAGATACGGGCGCCGAGATGGCCTAACACTGCCTCTATAGTGCTGGCCTTTGTGGCATGATCCGGGTTCAGCATCCGTCGCACCTCGTTCTCAGCAATGTTCAGGTCACGGGCGAGGCGGCGTTGCGAGATGTTGGCCTGGCGATAGGCTTCGTAGAGGGCTGCTTTCAGAGCGATCTGCAACGGCGGGATGACTAACGGTCGCCGCTTACTGGCACGCGACGGTATGGGTAAGGGTCGGCCCTCGCGGATCGTCGTCGTGATCAATTCCCGCAACAAGTCCTTCGCCTCGGCCAGCGCTTCGTCGCGAGTTGCTCCATCAGTCGCTCCCCACCCGAAGTCTGGAAACGTGACGACAAACCGACCGTCCTCGTCCCGTTCGATCACCGCAGGATAGTTGAAAGTGTGTGGCATTGGTCGCCGCTGTTCATCCTCACGCTGCCAGCGTCTTACCGCCTGGCCTAAAGGAATTCGTTTTTGGGAATGCCAAGGTCTGCGAGCATCTTGTTGAGCGGACCCTTCCCGATTTCTTTTCGTCGATCCTTAACTGTCGTTTTTCGATTGCCCACATAGAGCGTTCCATGCGAGCCCGCCCCTTCTGAGGCGATGAATCTTGTCTTGAGGTCCTTAGCTCTGGCCCACCGCCGAACACGCGTCATGAATTGTTTTCCGTTCATTCCATCCTTCTCCCACTACCATCAACTTTCGCATCCATGCTGCCATACGTGTTCCTCCTTAGAATGATACCCTGATAGATACGCACAAAAATGAGTGCACATCAACGGGGAGACGACATAATGTAAAATTATCAGCCGTAGAAATGGCTAACGGCAGGGCGGCCGAAGATTGTTCAGTCTGGGGTGTGGGTGTGAGACGCCTTACCCCGCTCCATTTTCCTGCCGGGCCTCTTTGCGGGCCTTTCGGCCCAGATAGCCGCCGTGGTGGAATTTGGCGTAGTCGGCCTTGGTGAAGCGCTTTCTGTCCATCAGCACCAGGGCCAGGGCGTCGCCCAGCGCCATCATCGCCGTTGTACTTGATGACGGGGTCAGGCCGAGCGAACAGGGCTCTTTGATCGCGCCGATACGCAGCACCACGTCGCTCTGGCGGGCGATGGGAGAACGCGGGTGGCTGGTGATGGCGATCAGCGGCATGCTGTTGAGCGCCTTGGCCCGGTCGAGCATCTCGATCACCTCGCGCGTTTTGCCGCTGTTGGAGAAGGTGATCATGACATCGTCCTTGGTGACTAGGCCGAGGTCGCCGTGGGCGGCTTCTCCGGGATGTAGAAAACAGGCCGGCGTGCCGGTCGATGACAGGGTGGTGGCGACCTTCAGGGCTACGATGCCGACCTTGCCCATGCCGGTGGTGATGACCTTGCCCTTGCAGCGCTGCAAGATGTCAACCGCGTGGACAAAATCGGCGCTGAGCGGAATGGCTCGAATGGCCTCGGCCTCGGCGTTGAGAATCGTCCGGGCCCGGGTGAGTTCGGGAGACAGATTGAGCGGCTTTTTCTTGTGAGTCGGCATGGTTATTTCTGTGCGGCTCTGGTCTAAAAGGGAATCGTGATCTCCTCATGGGTAGCTTTTGTTATCACGATTCCCTTTCTTGGCGCGGGCTCTGCCCGCCCGACGCCGACCGCCGGTCTTTTTCGCGCTTCGACGGCCGCTGGTTTGCGTTACCTCGGGCGTGCCAAAGGAAAGCGTGCCGTCCTGTTGGTGTGGGTTGGTCTCAGGATGCCCTTTGCCGGTCGGGGCGGCTAAACCCAGGCTCTGCTGTTCCAGAGCCTGCAAACGGTTGCGCAGTTCGGCGGCTTGTTCAAACTCCAGGGCGGCCGCAGCCTGCTGCATGGCTTTGCGGGTGTCTTCGATCTGTTTGGCCAGCTGCTGGGCGGACACATAGTCCGGGCTGTCCTCTGCAATAGCTGGAACGTCTGCATAGTCGGCCTCATATGCCTTGACCAGGGGCGAGGCCAGGGCCTTCTGGATGCTCTGCGGCGTGATCTTGTGGCGTTTGTTGTAGGCTGCCTGAATCCGACGCCGGCGCTGGGTCTCGTCAAGAGCCCGGCGCATGGAGACGGTGAGCGTATCGGCATACATCAAGACCTGGCCGTTGACATTGCGCGCCGCCCGGCCAATGGTCTGGATCAGCGAGCGCTCGGAGCGCAGATAGCCCTCTTTGTCGGCGTCGAGAATCGCCACCAGCGACACCTCGGGGATGTCCAACCCCTCGCGCAACAGGTTGATGCCGATCAACACGTCAAACGTGCCGCGCCGCAGGGCGCGCAGGATCTCGACCCGCTCGATGGTGTCGATGTCGGAGTGGAGGTAGCGGACCTTGATGCCGATGTCCTGGTAATAATCGGTCAGGTCTTCGGCCAGCCGTTTGGTCAGGGTGGTGGCCATGACCCGCTCGCCCTGTTCCACCCGTTTACGGATTTCTTCCAGCAGATCGTCAACCTGGTTTCTGGCTGGCCGGACGATAACCTCGGGGTCAAGCAGGCCGGTCGGGCGGATCAGCTGCTCGACGACGTGGCGCCGGCTCTTGTCCAGCTCATAGTCGCCGGGTGTGGCCGAGACATAGATGACCTGGCCCTGCTTGTGTTCAAACTCCTGAAAGCTGAGCGGCCGATTATCAATCGCCGAGGGCAGCCGAAAGCCGTAGTCCACCAGGGTGGTCTTGCGCGAGCGGTCGCCCCGGTACATGCCACCGGTCTGCGGCACGGTGACATGGCTCTCGTCGATAAACAGCAGATAGTCGTCGGGAAAGTAGTCGATCAGGGTGTAGGGCGGCTCGCCCGGCTGTCTGCCGTCGAGGTGCCGGGAGTAGTTCTCGATGCCCGGACAGAAGCCCATTTCGGCCAGCAGAGCCAGATCGTACAGGGTCCGTTGCTCCAGACGCTGGGCTTCCAGGAGCTTGTTGTCGGCCCGCAACTCCTCGAGCCGCTGCTCGAGTTCGGCGCGAATCGATGCGGCTGCGGTCCGGGTCCGGCTTGCGGTGGTAACGTAGTGGCTGGCCGGATAAATCATGGCTTTATCCAGCCGCCGCAGCACCTTACCGCGCAGGGGATCGATTTCCGCCACCGCCTCGACGCTGTCACCAAAGAACTCGATGCGGACGGCGCGGCTCTCCTCGTAGGTCGGGAACACCTCGACCACGTCGCCGCGCACCCGAAAGGTGCCGCGATGAAAGTCAAAGTCGTTGCGCTGATACTGGATATCGACGAGTTTGCGCAGCAGGGCGTCCCGATCAACCTCGGTGTTTTCCTCGACAAACACGATCAGGTCAAAATACGACTCGGGCGAGCCCAGGCCATAGATACACGACACGCTGGCGACAATGATGGTGTCGCGGCGCTCCAGCAGCGCCTTGGTGGCCGAGTGGCGCATCTTGTCGATCTCTTCGTTGATGGACGCGTCTTTCTCAATATAGGTATCGCTCTGGGGAACGTAGGCTTCGGGCTGGTAGTAGTCGTAGTAGCTGACAAAATAGCGGACCGCGTTGTGGGGAAAGAGTTCGGCAAACTCGCCGTACAGCTGGGCGGCGAGCGTCTTGTTGGGGGCGATGATGAGGGCCGGCCGGTTCGCCCGGGCGATGACATGGGCCATCGAAAAGGTCTTGCCCGAGCCGGTGACACCGAGCAGGACTTGATGCCGGCGGCCCTTGTCGAGACCCTCGAGCAGTTCCTCAATCGCCTGCGGCTGGTCGCCCTGGGGTTGAAACTCCGAAACGAGCTGAAATGTGCCTTCCCGCTGCATGGCCGGCTATCTTAGCAAGAATGCACCGGAAAGCAGAGGGTGGTCGGCCGCACTGCTACGGAATGGGGGGACCGCGCCGCCTGGGGCGTTGCAAAACCATGGCGCTTATGGCTGACTACCCGGAAAAGAGAGTGGGGATGACCGGTTTCTCCAAGATGAGATCGGATCATCACGTTCTTTTGCTGATCCTGCCGGGAGGTACACGACACCATGGAAGTGATGGCTCAACGATCGTATTGGCGCATATGGGGGCTGGCTCTCAGCCTTGTGATCTTCGTCTCCTGGGCCACGCCCCTTGCGGCCCAGGACGCGGTCCGCAAGTTCACCGTTGTGAATGTGTTGTATGAGGGCTCGAAGATGTTCCTGCCTTCGGTGTTGGCCGTGTCCCAGGGAGACACCGTTTCGGTCACGGTCATCAACAATATTCCCGGTGACCCGCCCAACCATGGTTTCGCGATTCCAGCCTTCGAGGTCGAGACGGTGGTCAATCACGGCGAGAAAAAGACGGTCGAGTTTACGGCCGACAAGGCCGGGATTTTTGATATCCGCTGCCAGCTGCACCCGGCCCACGTGCACGGCCAGCTGATCGTGGAAGACTGACGGTCGGGTTCAGGCTCTGTCCACCTTTTGCAGCAGGGCCTCGACAAGCGCATCCGCCTGCACGCCCTCGGCCTCGGCCTGAAAGTTCAGCAAACACCGGTGTCGCAGGGCCGGCAGGGCCACATCGACAATATCGTCGTAGCTGACGTTCACCCGCTTATCCAACAGGGCGTTGACCTTGGCTCCCAGGGTCATCGCCTGCGCACCGCGCGGGCTGGGACCGAAGCGGACATACTGATTGACCTCGGGCAGCGCCTCGGCATTGCCCGGGGTGGCTGCGGCGATCAGGCGGGCGATGTAGTGGTTCAGCGGCGGCGCCAGTAAGACCTCGCGGACGAGTCCCTTGAGCTGTTCGACTGCGGTCGCGGCCTGCTCCTCAGAGCCGAGCAGGGGGCGCACCTCCTCCTGCGTATCGGTGGTCGTCCGGTTGAGAATCTCGGTCAGTTCCGCGCTGCTGGGCGAGTGAATGATCAGCTTGAACAAAAAGCGGTCGAGCTGGGCCTCGGGCAACGGATAGGTGCCCTCGATTTCAATCGGATTCTGGGTCGCCATGACAAAAAAGGGTGGAGTCAGACGGTGCGTCTGACCGAATACCGAGACCTGGTGTTCTTCCATGGCTTCCAGGATGGCCGACTGGGTTTTGGGCGTGGCTCGATTGACCTCGTCTGCCAGCACAATGTGGGTGAAAACCGGACCCGGTTTGAACGTAAAAGACCGCTCGCCGCGGCTCTCGGACAAGACCTCCGTGCCCACAATGTCCGACGGCATCAGGTCGGGGGTAAACTGGATCCGCTTGGCGCCCAGGCTCACCGCCCGACTCAGGGATTTCATCAGCAGGGTTTTGCCTAAGCCGGGCGCACTCTCCAGCAACACATGCCCGCCGGCAAAAAAGGCGGTCAGCACTTTGCGCACAATCTCCCGATTGCCGACAATGACGCGCCCGACCTCTTCCTCCAGCGCGCTGAAGAGCTGACAAAAGCGCTGTATGCGGTCTTCGTCTGGGTGAGTCATTGTGTACTACTGGACGATACTCTCTTCTTGCTCAATCGTCCGCCTTAAAGAGTAAACGTGTCCTCCAACCACATGAACATGTTGACACGTTTACTCTTTGTCGAGAATGGGCCGGTACTCCAGAGGAATGGGCTGGCCGGCCGGGGTCGAGTCGTGGGCCTGGTCGGTGAGCGGGGCGTTGCTGTAGGGCGTGATGGGCTGAGCCGGACTCGTGTTGGCGGTGCGTTCTCCGGCGTCGCTGTGGCCCGTATCCCCGGCCGGTACGCGGACTTTGACAAAGCGCACGTCCTTGGTCAGAAACCCGCCCACTTTTTCTCCGGCGTGGCCGAACCGCGGGGCTGGCCCCTGACCGGGACCCGTGCCGCTGCCCGTGGACTGGGTGCGGTTGGGGTCGGGCTGGAGGCCGGGCGTATTGGGGTCTTGGCCTCGCTGCCCGCCGGGGCTATCCGGGTCTCCCCCCTGGACGTGGAGTGTGGGGTCGTGTTGGGCGGCCGCCCGCCGCGTCCTGCCTGTCCCTTGGTCGGACTGGAGTTTCTTTTCGCCGTCCCGCTTGGGCGGCTCAAATTGAATGCCGCCGCCCGCCTGTTGGGGCGGTTCGGCCTGACGGTTGCGGTCGCCTGCTGCGGGCTTGTCATCTCGCCGGTCCGGCTCCTGACCGGTCCCTTCAGTCGCCGAGGAGTTCTTGCGGTCTCCTTGCGACTGCCGGTCGCCGCTCGCCCCATCCTGTTCGTGCCGACCCTGGGTGGCCAGCAGGTCAATCGACAGGAGTTGCGGCAGGAGTTGCGGGAGCTGAATGTTGAGCCTGAGGCGCTGCTGTGTCTCTTCGATAAGACGTTCCTTTTCCTGGGGGCTCAGCTCCGGTGCCTTGAGCCTTGCGACCAGGGAGAGCAACTCAGCGCCCGCTTCTCTCTCCGGGCGGGTTTCGCCCTGGGTCGTCAGTTCATGGGCCTTTTTTTCAAGCTCGCTCAGCCGCAGGGGCTGTTGGGACAGGTCGAGAGGGGGAAGGGCCGAAATGGGCTGAGACGACAGCATAAACAGGCCAAAGGCCCCGGCTACGCACAGGCCGGACACCAGCAGGCCGATTGGCACACGCCTGTCCAGCCGAAACGGCACATCCCGTTCCGGAACAAAAAACGCCGCCCGCTTGGCCGTGTCGCGCTCCAGCAGGGACACCAAGGTGGACGATGATCTCTTCTTGTTTAGAGCGGTGGGTGCTTGAGGCTGCGAGAGGGTTGCCAGGGTCAGAAAGCGCTCTTTGCCCAGCGTTCTTTCATCCAGCAGCGCGGCTGCACTCTGGTGTTCGGCTTCGTGTCGGGTGTGACGTAGAGCCGTCCACAGGAAGAACGCCCAGACCCCGAGGGGAGCCAGCAGCAGGACGAGCGGCCAGGACACGCTTGCCAGCAGCAAGCCGCCGCCCAGGCCGAGAGCTATACCCAGGGGCAGAAAGAAGCCCAGGACGTTGAGACGCCGCTGGCGACGCAGGTGCTGGGCCGTCCTGTTGATCAGCGTGAACGCAAGTTGGTGCCGGGCCATGGGCCTGTCTCAGGAGCGCTATCTTTGAAAACGCCGGACAGCTCGATTGTGCTCGGCCAGGCTGACCGAAAAATGATGGGTGCCATCACCGCGAGCCACAAAGTACAGATAGTCCGTGCTGGCCGGATACAGAGCGGCCCGCAGGGCGGCCAAGCCGGGGTTGGCAATCGGGCCCGGCGGAAGGCCACGGATCACATACGTGTTATACGGTGTCGGGGTTTGCAGGTGGTGGCGGGTGAGGTTTCCGTCAAAATTTTTGATGCCGTAGATAACGGTCGGGTCACACTGGAGTCGGATGCCTCTGTTGAGCCGATTGTGGATCACCGCCGCGATCAGCGGGCGTTCGGCGACCTGGCCGGTCTCTTTTTCGATAATCGAGGCCAGGGTGACGACCTCGTGCAGGCTCAATCCCAGTTCGGCGGCCCGGCGCTCCAGAACCGGATCCCAGGCGGCATAAAAACGGGCGATCATCCGGCCCAGGATTTCTCGGGCCGGAGCCCGAACAGAGAACTGATAGGTGGCCGGGTAGAGATAGCCTTCGAGGCTGTTGGCGGGCAGTCTCCAGTCGGCCAAGAACTCGGGATCGGCATTCAGACACAGAAAACTCTCAGCCGTGCCAAACCCCCGCTGTTCGAGCAGTTGAGCGATCTGAACCAGGCTGAATCCCTCGGGAATCGTGACGGTCCGGCGCACGAGCTGGCCCTGACTCAGCCGTGTGAGCAGCTCCAGGGGAGAGAGCGCTTTGGGAAAGAGGTATTCACCGGGCTTGATGTGTCTATCCATACCGCTCCAGCGAGCCCACAGGCGAAAGACCCAGACTTGGTTCAGCACGCCTTCGGTGTGCAGGTGGCGGGCGATGGAGTCCAGTGGGGAACCGTTTTGGACAAAGAAACGGACAGATTGAGGCAACGGCGGACCCGGTGTCATCAGAGCCCGATAGCCAAACCAGGCCACGCTTCCGCCGATCAGAAGCGGCGCAAGCAGGCTGACCAGGAACAGGGCGCGCTTTCCCCGCTTGCCTGTTTGCATAGCAGGCAAGACTACCACCCCCCGCTCTTCGACACAATCTCAGCCACGGTCGATGTCCTTGACATTTACGCCTGGGGCTGGCAGGCTTGCCCGTGTTTTTCGCTGGGGGGTGGATGCGAGATGGGATCTAACAAAGGCGCTCTTCTTACCGGCATAGTGCATGGTCACATCCAGTTGCTGATCACTGCTCCCGTCCTCGCCCTGTGTCTGCTCGGGATCATCGTCCGCAATGCCAGTTCGGCCGTTGATCATCGGGTTGAGGAACAAAAGGTCATTGAGCAACTTCAGCAGCGTTTGAGTGAGGTCCGAAAGACCCGCCATCCGTCGCCGTTGGGCCTGCCCGAGGAGGTGCCCGACCCGGAGGTGGTCACCACACTGCCTGGGGTGTCAGATGCGTCGCCTGCGGTCACAACGCTTGCCCTGCCTGTTGACTCACCCACACAGGATGTGGACGAAATCCTCATAGCTTACCATCCGTCGCCGTTGGGCCTGCCCGAGGAGGTGCCCGGCCCGGAGGTGATCGCCACACTGCCTGGGGTGTCAGATGCGTCGCCTGCGGTCACAACACCTGTCCCACCTGTTGAACAGCCCCACTCTTTCCCGTTCCAGACCACGTACACCGTGCGCAAGAACGATACCTTTGAGACCATACTGCGCGGTCAGGGGATCGTCCGGAAGGCGGGAGCCAGATGGATTGCGGCCTGGATTGCGGCCGCTAAAAAGGACAAACACGTACGCAATCTGCAAATCGGTCGGCGCTTCTCTTTTGTTTTTGCCGAAGGTCCTGAGACGCCGATGCTGACCAGTCTGCGCTATGAGATGGGCGCCCTGTCCCAGCTGACTCTTGAACGAGCGGCGGACGGGAGCGTTACCTCGCGCACCGAGAAGCTGCCCACCACCAAAGTGTGGCGTGCGACCGCCGGCCGCATCACCAGCAGTCTGTATGAAGCTGCGGTGCAAAACGCCGACGTGCCCAGGCGTATCGTCGATGAAATGGTCGATTTGGGTTGGGACCTTGATTTCTTTTCCGACCTCAGAGCCGGGGACATCTTTAAGGTCATCTTTGAAGAGTACCAGCGTGAGGACGGTGAGCCGGTTCAGTACGGGCGGGTTTTAGCGGCTGAAATTATCAATAAAGGCAAGGTGTTACAAGTCTTGTTGCCCACCCGTGACCAGGGCTTCCTCTACCCGTTGCGCTACACCCGGATTTCGTCCGTGTTTACCACTGCCCGGTTTCATCCTATCCTCAAACGCCACCGGCCCCATAACGGCGTGGATTTTGCCGCCCCGCGTGGGACGCTGGTCCGAGCGGTAGCCGATGGGACCATCACCTACGCCGGTCGGGAGGGTGGATTTGGTCGGCTTATCCGCATCAATCATGCCGGCGGCTACAGCACGGAGTACGCCCATCTGGATCGCATTGCCACCGGGATCCGGCCTGGACAACGAGTCAGACGCGGGCAAAAAATTGGCAGGGTCGGCTCGACCGGCTTGGCCACCGGACCGCATCTCCACTTTGGTCTGATCAAAAACGGGAGATACGTGAATCCGCTGAAAAATTTATCCAGGACCGCCTCCAGAAGCGACCGGCAGAAACCGCACCCGGCCCAGGCCGAGCTGAAAAAAACGCTGGCCGCATACCTGGCCCAGCTGGATATTAGTCAGACCGTAGAAACGCGGGTGTTTGCCGCAGTGGCGACGGCCACGTCGACCCTCTAGCCTCGCTCTTGCATGCCCCCCGATCTTCCGGCCGCGTGTTGCCCAGACTGGCGTCGCCCGCGGTTGGGAGTTGACACCCCCAAGCCGCTCACATAGGTACACAGGGATGGCATACGCAGTTATCCGAACGGGTGGAAAACAGTACCGGGTGACGCCCGGCGAACTGCTCAGAATCGAGTCCTTGGAAGGCGAGCCCGGTAGCCAGGTCGAGTTCAGCGAGGTGCTGCTCACCTCAAACGAGGGGACGATTCAGGTCGGCAGGCCGACCGTTGCCGGAGCCAGGGTGGTAGCCCAGATCGTCGAGCATGGCAGAGAGCGAAAAATTCTCGTGTTCAAGAAAAAGCGGCGCAAGGGATACCGTCGCAAACGTGGCCATCGTCAAGCGTTTACGGCGGTGCGTGTCCAGGATATCAGTCTCGCTCATTAGGCAGGGCAACCACAGGGGGTTGCCCCTACAGATTCGGGAGGACCAACCATGGCGCATAAAAAAGGACAGGGATCAAGTCGGAATGGACGCGACAGTCCGGGCCAGCGGCGTGGTGTGAAACTCTTTGGGGGCCAGCACGCCAAGGCTGGCAATATCATCATCCGTCAACTCGGCACCCGTATTTATCCGGGCGCAAACGTCGGTATGGGACGGGATTATACGATTTTTGCCAAGGTTGACGGCACGGTCCGTTTCGAACGGATGGGAAAGACACGGAAACGGGTCAGCGTGTATCCGGTCGAGCCATCGACGAATACCGTCGCTGCGTCGTGAGATCGCTTCCTGTTCCGCCCCCCCCCGTTTTTGTGAAGCCCCGCACGGGGCTTTTTTTGTGGTATGCGCTTTGTTGATGAAGTTCGGGTTTTTGTCAAAGCGGGTGACGGCGGCAAGGGCTGTGTCAGCTTCCTGCGCGAAAAGTACCGCCCCCGAGGCGGTCCGAACGGCGGCAACGGCGGCAACGGCGGGAGTGTGATTTTCCAGGTCGATCCGCAGCTCAGCACCCTGCTCGACCTGCGCTATAGCCAGCATATACGGGCTGCCCGCGGCGAGCACGGCCGCGGCAAGGATCAGCACGGACGCAACGCCCCGGACCGTATTGTCCGCGTGCCGCCCGGGACGCTCATTCGTGACGCTGACAACGGCGAGGTGCTGGCCGATCTGACCCAGCCCGACCGCCGGGTCCTCGTTGCCAGAGGGGGAAAGGGCGGCAAGGGGAATGCGTTTTTTGCCTCGGCCAGAAACCGCCTGCCCCGCCAGGCTCAACCGGGACGACCGGGGGAGGAACGGACCCTGCGGTTTGAGTTGCGCGTACTGGCTGACGTGGGTCTGGTCGGATTTCCGAATGCCGGCAAATCGACCCTGCTGTCCAGCGTGTCCGCCGCCCGGCCGCGGATTGCGGATTTTCCGTTTACCACTCTGACGCCCCATCTCGGCGTCGTCCGCTACGGAGACGAGGGTACGTTTGTGATGGCTGATATTCCTGGGCTCATCGAAGGCGCGCATGAAGGGCACGGGCTTGGCGCGCGCTTCCTGCGTCACCTGTCACGCACCTCGGTCCTGGTCTATTTGCTCGATATTTCGGATCCACAACGTGAGCCGTGGCACGACTATGGCGTCCTCAGGCACGAACTCCACAGCTTCGATCCGGCCCTGCTCGAACGGCCCCAGCTGGTCGTCGTTACCAAGTATGACCTGCCCGCAACGCGGCAGCGCCTCGCCGAGGTAACGGCAAGCTTTGCCGCCCACGGTATTGGACTGACGGCCGTGAGCGCTGCCAGTCGGGAGGGCGTGAGTGAGCTGATCCGGAACATTGCTCGTACTCTTACAAAAGATATCGTTGATGACCGATCCTCAGACAGGAAGAGATCAACGATATCTTTTACGGATATGCGCAAGCGAGCCGGGGAAGCTGCCGCCGATCCCCAGGCGTCTGCCCAGCCGGACGAGGAAACGTGGACATGGGATTAGCCGAGGTGCAGCTGCCCCAAAGGTGATCGTGAGAACAGATGGAACCTCAAGGACATCACGATCACCTCTGCCATAAGGCGGCCATCCTGCGGCGTGCCCGCCGGGTCGTGATCAAGGTCGGCAGCAGCATTCTGTCCCGGCAGGATGGGGTCAACGTCGAGAGTGTCGAGCGTCTGGCCCGAGACATGGCGGCCCTGCGAGCCGGAGGCCAGGAGCGGGGCAAGGAGATCGTCCTGGTCAGCTCGGGAGCCGTTGCGGCAGGACTGGGTCGCCTAGGCATACAACTGGAGCGGTCCCGAACGATTCCGAGCAAACAGGCTGCCGCCGCGGTTGGCCAGATCGCCCTGATGGCCCTGTACGAGCAAGCTTTTTCGCGCCGCGGTGCCCATGTCGGCCAGATCCTGCTGACCCACGACGATGTGGCCGACCGCGGCCGCTATTTGAACGCCAAGCACACCGTCCAAACCCTGCTTGAGAACGGTGTGCTGCCGATTGTGAACGAGAACGATAGTGTCGCTGTTGAGGAGATCGAGTTCGGCGATAATGATAATCTGTCGGCTCTGGTCGCCGTCCTCATTGAGGCCGATCTGCTGGTGATTCTGAGCGATGTCGAGGGACTGTACGAGCACGACCCCCGGCTGCACGCCGATGCCCGACTGGTGTCCCTGGTTGAGCGGTGCGACGATGCGCTGTCGTATACGACCGGCGCCGCCGGACCGCTGGGGCGGGGCGGGATGACCTCCAAACTCCAAGCCGCCCGTAAGGCGGCCCTGTCCGGTATTCCGACCATTATTGCCGATGGTCGCCACGACACCAGCCTGCCCGCAGTGTTCAGCCCCGATATCCCGACCGGGACCTTGTTTCTGCCCGTCAGTGATCGCATCACCAGCCGCAAGCACTGGATCGCTTATACCCTGAAACCGGTCGGCAGCCTCCAGCTCGACGCCGGTGCCGCCGATGCGGTCCGGCGGGCGGGTCGCAGCCTGCTGCCGGCCGGCGTGCGGGAGATACGGGGAACCTTTGGGGTCGGTGACTGTGTCGCCTGTGTGGATGACCGTGGACACGAGTTTGCCCGTGGGCTGGTCAACTACCATTCGGCAGCCCTGGAGCAGATCAAGGGCCTGAAAACCAGCCAAATCGAGCAGATTCTGGGCTATAAGGTCAGCGATGAGGTCATTCATCGGGATGATTTGGCTCTTTTGTCGGACACGTGATAACAGAGAACCTTGAACATCACGATTGGGAGACCGGTATGGACCTCGAACACATGGTCGTCGATATGTGTCAGGCGGCAAAGACAGCGGCCCGTGGGTTGGCTACGACTTCGAGTCAGGCCAAGAACGAAGCCCTGCTCAAGTCTGCGGTCGCACTGCGGCGGGAGAGCCAAACACTCCTGGCCGCCAACGCCCAGGACGTTGAGGCCGGTCGCAGCAACGGCCTGTCTTCGGCCATGCTGGATCGTCTGACACTGACCGAGGAACGCATTGAGGGCATGGCGAAAGGTTTGGAGATTATTGTCGATCTGCCCGACCCGGTTGGCGAGACGGTGGCGATGTGGCGGCGTCCCAACGGCTTGGAGATCGGCCAGGTCCGGGTGCCGCTCGGCGTGGTGGGGATTATCTATGAATCGCGTCCGAATGTGACGGCAGACGCCGCCGGCTTAGGGCTCAAGGCCGGCAACGCGGTTATTCTCAAGGGCGGCTCCGAGGCGTTTCGGACCAACGGCGCCATCGTTGATGTCCTGACCGCCGCGCTCGGCGAGGCTGGGCTACCGCCCGCTGCGGTTCAACTCGTGCGCTCAACTGATCGCGCGGCGGTCGGCGTCTTGCTGCAACAGGACCACTTTGTGGATGTGATTATTCCACGCGGCGGAGAGGAACTCATTCGGGCGGTGACCGAGCAGTCGTCCATTCCGGTTATCCAGCACTTTTCGGGCTTGTGCCACACCTATGTGGACGCGGCGGCCGATTTGGACAAGGCCATGCGGATCACGCTTAACGCCAAGACCCAGCGCCCCTGGGTGTGTAACGCCATGGAGAATCTGCTGGTCCATCAGGATATTGCTCCCCGCTTCTTACCGCCTTTTGTGGAGACGCTTGAGCTGGCTGGCGCAGAAGTCCGCGGCTGTGAGCGTACCCGGCACATCGTTCCCCACGTCACCGCAGCAACCGAGGCGGACTGGCAAACCGAGTATTTGGATCTGATCCTGTCGATCAAAGTCGTGGATTCGCTTGATGAAGCCATCGGCTTTATTAACGACAACGGATCTGGACTGGCCGATGCCATTGTCAGCGAGGATTACACCAACACGCGGCGTTTTCTGCAGGAAATCGACTCGGCAACCGTGTATGCCAACGCCTCGACCCGCTTTACCGACGGCTATGAATTCGGGTTCGGAGCCGAGATCGGCATTTCGACCAACCGACTTCACGCGCGCGGCCCGATGGGACTGCGGGAGCTGACGACGTATAAATATCTGATTTACGGGGACGGCCAGGTCAGAGAATAGGCCCCTATGCACGTCGGCATCTTTGGCGGCACATTTAACCCGATCCACCTCGGCCATATCCGCAGCGCCGAGGAGATTCGTCAGATCTGCGCCCTGGACCATATTTATTTCGTGCCTGCGGCTCGCCCGCCGCATAAGGATGCCGGTGAGTTGGTGTCGAGCCGACATCGGCTGCGGATGGTTGAGCTGGCCGTGGCCGATGAGCCGGCCTTTTCGGCCTCGGCTGTAGAACTCGAACGCGCCGGTCCGTCGTACTCGGTCGACACGATTCGTTCCTTTCGGGCCATGCTGCCGTCCGCCTCGCTGTCTTTTATCCTGGGGCTCGACGCCTTCCTCGCCATTCAGACCTGGAAAGACTATCGCACCATCCCCTGGCTGTGTAACCTGATTGTCACCTCACGCCCCGGCACGTCGCACCCGCGCTGCCCGCTTCCCGTTGATTTTCAGTCTGTTTTTTGCTACGACCCGGTGCTACGGATGTATACTCACCCTTCACAGTCCACCCTTGTTCTCCGCGAGATCAGCGGTCTCGATATCTCGGCATCAGCAATCCGACGGGACATTCGAAACGGCCAGTCCGTTCGTTCCCTCGTCCCGCCGGCGGTGGCGGCCTATATTGCAGACCACGATTTGTACCACAGGGGATGGTGATGTCAGACGCTGTCTTGTGTTGTCACGAGAGGACCGCATTTTGAACGATCCGAGCTGGGAAAAAGCTCTCCAGTGCGCCCAAGCCGCGCTCGACAAAAAAGCCTACGACCTCGTCGCACTCAAGGTCAGTGCGCTCACTCCGGTTGCTGATTATTTCCTTGTGTGTACCGGCCGCTCAGATACCCAGGTGCGGAGTATCTGCGAGGCTATTGGAGAAGCCCTGGCGGCCCAGGGCCTGCACCCCTTCGCGGTCGAGGGATTTGCCAACGGACAGTGGATACTGATGGATTTTGGTGACGTGGTCATCCATATTTTCTACGAGGACGTCCGGGAGTTCTACAATCTGGACGGTCTGTGGGCCAACGCACCCCGGTGTGAGTTGCCCGAACCCTACTCCAGCCAAGCCCAAGACCTCAAGCTCGCAACGGCCTGAGGGGTCGCTATGCGCCGTGGCGTTGCCCTGTAGCGGAATGGGAATTGGCCGGCGGTGTTTGCCGGAGAGATTCTATGGCTCGTACTTCTACTCCGACCGAAATTCTCTATTACGGAAGCACCCGCCAAGAACAGTACTGGGAAAACGAAGATCAAACCCTGCGGATTGCCCGTAATATCTCCTCGCCGATGTGGCTGGCCTACCGCAAGCAGAGTGGCACCTACCAGCCCTTTCCGGCCCGATCCCGCACGGCCGCAGCGCGAAAACGCGATCGCCACGAAGAGACCGAGAGTCTGCCCCTGGCCGGCCGCAGCGCAGAAGAGGTCGTCAGCCAGCTCAAAAAGTTTCATAAGCTGAGGTTGTTCCTTGAGCAGCGTTTGCGGAGATGGATGGACAAGAGTTCGGGGGAGCGGGTGCTGGCCTTTCTCGATCCCAACCAGGGCGGGGCGCCGGTGATGACCGACCCCGGAATTCCGCAGTCCCAGCAGGGCCACCTCCACAAAGGGAACTAAGGACGCTCGTCTGCGGGCCGGCCCCTCAGGCCGCCAGCTGCGGGCTGCGCGGTCTCCACTTTCTCCTCTCTCCGGTAAGTCACTACCAGTGTGTTTGCGTCGGCTCACAGCCACCGCCCTTTGTCTTGGGGGTGATCGGTGGTACACAACGGGGTATGGAAAAAGAGGCGGTGGAGGCCAAGACGCAACGGTTTCAGCGCAAGCTGGACCAGCTGCGACCGATCTTGGAGGATCGCAAAAAGGTCTATGCACAGAAAAAAGTGAGCGGCCGACGGCTGAGAAACGGGAGCATAATGGCAGGGCTCGGTCTAGCCGGCTCGGCTTTCGTGGCCATCTTCGTTTACCAGTCCCCCCTGCTCCGCAGCCCCGAGCATGTCCCCCCGAGTCCAGCCGTTCGCCCGGTGGTCGTATCCGAGGGACAAGAAAAATCGGCCGCTACGGTCGTGGCCGCGAATCCAGCTGCGGCTACTCCGGCTGAAGAGCCCGGCCCTCCACCCAAGCTCGCTTCTTCCGGGGAAACCGAGTCCAGCCCGCCGTCTGTCGCCACCCTGAGCTTTGCCGTCCCGCCGGCTGCCGCCGCCCAGGCTCCAGCCGCCGAAGCCTCCCCTGCCAAAACGCCGCCGACCGCAGCAAACGGGCCAATGGATGCGCCAACGCCTCAGATCCGGATCGGCCAGAGTCTGAGCTGTCGGGGAGTCCGGGCCCACCAGTGCCGCCAGCCCCAGTCCCGCTTTGCCTTGCACGAGCATAACCAGCCGCACGTCTGGATGGTGGTCTACTCACAGACTGTGCCGCATACCCTCACCCACGTCTATTATCACGAGGGCCAGCAATACTGCGAGGTGCCGCTGGACATTGTCCATCCCCGTACGCGGACCTGGAGCCGCGTGACGCTGAACCGCCCGACCCACCTTGGTGCGTGGAGGGTAGAGATTGTGACCGAGGGCGGGGAGGTCTTGGACCGGGTGGCGTTTCGTGTCAGCCCGTGAAGCACCCATCTCAGCTCCCCGTCGAGAAAGACTGCCGATGGACGACCGCTCTCCTCCCCTGCTCCGGCACAAAGCCTACAGCCAGGCATCCGAGTTCATGCCGGCTAAGCTGCTTCGGGAAGCCCGTCGCCAAAAATCGCTGCCGGACGGCCGACTACCCCGGGTGTGTGTGCTCGATCCCGACGGGGATATTGTGGCCAACCTGCTGGCGCGTGGACAGGCCCAGCCTAACCCGTTCTGGGCGTGTTATCACACCACTCTGTATAATTTTTGCCGGGACAGTATCGAGTGTGGGATTGTCGGCTCGGTTGTCGGGGCACCGTTTGCCGTTCTGGTGGCCGAGGAGCTGTTTGCCTCGGGTTGCGAGCTGCTCATTCACGTGACCTCCTCGGGCCAGATTGATCCCAGCTGGCGGCCGCCGTTTTTCCTGCTGGTTGAAAAAGCCCTGCGAGACGAGGGCACCAGCTATCACTATCTGCCCGCCGCCGACTTCTCGCACCTGCGTCCAGAGCTGCTCGATCTGCTGCGTGACGCCTTTGGTGCGCTCGACACGCCGGTCTACCGGGGTGCGACCTGGACGACCGACGCCCCCTTTCGAGAAACCCGCACGGCTATCAGCCAGGCTCAAGCGCGGGGCATTGTGGCGGTTGAGATGGAGGTGGCCGGGCTGTACGCCTTTGCCCAGGCCCGGGCCAAACCGGTGGTGTGTTTTGCTCATATCACCAACCAGATGGGCGACATCGAGGGCGATTTTGAGAAGGGCGAGGCCCAGGGCAGCCGGGCCGCCCTGGACATCATTCTGGCCACGGCAAAAACCTGGCTGGCCGCCCACCCCAGCCCGCTCTGAGGCCGCGTGGCGGCCAGGTGCCAAGGGTTGCAGAGGCTTGTCGAATCTTGCTATGTATCGGCGGCAAAGGGGCGAGATTGATGGATACAGAACACAGCCAACCGTCTTCACAGCAAAACAGAGAAATTGCCACCCTGGGCGGCGGCTGCTTCTGGTGTCTCGAAGCGGTCTATGTCGAACTCGAGGGGGTTGATCAGGTTGTGTCCGGTTACTCGGGGGGAGAGGTGCCGGACCCGTCTTACGAGGCGGTGTGTGCGGGGACGACGGGCCACGCCGAAGTGGTCCAGGTGACGTATGACCCGAGTGTCATTTCTTTCCAGGATATTCTGCAGGTCTTCTTCGCCATTCATGATCCGACCACCCTGAATCGCCAGGGCGCGGATGTCGGCACCCAGTACCGCTCGGCGATTTACTACCACACGCCCGCCCAGGCGGAGATCTCGGCAGCCGTCATTCGAGAGCTTGAGACGGCCGGCGTGTGGGATGGCAAGATCGTGACCGAGGTGACCCCGGCCGAAACCTTTTATCCGGCCGAAGACTACCACCAGGACTTCTTTGCCCAGAATCCCTACCAGCCCTACTGTCAGTATGTGGTTGCGCCCAAGGTCTTGAAACTCCGCAAGGCGTTCACCGACAAGCTTAAGCGCTGAACTGTCCTCCCGACTCTCCAGCAGCGGTCACGCGGCAATGCCGGGGTCGCCCACACGGCTCCGGCATTGCCGCGTGTGCATAGGCAGCGGCGGCTCAGAGCGAATAGCCCTGGCGTCTCAGGCGCCTGGCCGCTTCGCGAAAGCTGAGGCCGCTCAGCCGTCCCCTGTTGTGTTGCAGAAAGGTGAGTACCCGCTCAGGCGCGGTGGCCGAGTAATCACGCAGCGCCCAGCCGATGGCTTTGCGAATGAAGAAGGCGGTTTCGTCTGCGGTCTGAAGGCAGTAGCCAAACAAGCGCTCCTCGTCGGTGTCCCCCTTGTGGTGGATTTGTGACAGCAGGGCGGCGCGTCGCAGCCACATGTCCTGGTTGTTAATCCAGGCGTCCAGAATCGGACTGACGGTCGGACGGTGGTGGTACAAGACCCGGCCGACCAGGTGGATGGCGATCTCATCCACACAGTCCCACCAGGCGCCGTCTTGGATGAGCCGTTTATACAAGGCCAGCGAGCGAGGCGTGACATAGTCGGCGTACAGCCGCGCCATACGGATGGCCAGGTATTTTTCTTCCCGATGGGACAGGGCCCACAGGCCAGTCACCGCCCGTTCATAGGTGTCGTGGTCGGTGATGGGGAAACGGTCTTTGATCGCGGTGGCAATCCGATCCCGCTCAGGCTTGGCCACGCCATAAAACGGCATGTCGGTCTTCATATAGGCGGCCATCGGGCCGGCCTTGGCCGGGTCGGCGTGCAAGCCCAGCTGACCGCTCACAAAGGCCAGCAACTCGGCGACCGAAGAAAGTGCCGGGACTGATGCCTGTGTCCGAAGTCGCGCCATCCCTCCCACCATATCCAACGCTCCGGCGCCCAACCATCCCCGCCTGACACGCCTTGTCTTGCTCGATTCGGGGTGCTTTAACCAGCCACAAGGAGGACAGCCATGGCCAGGTTTGAAGACTACGCCGAGAGCTACAAGCATGTGCGTATGGAACGCCGCAACGGGATTTTGCAGATGCAGCTGCACACCGACGGCGGAACGCTGCGCTGGGGAGAGAGCCCGCACTCCGAGCTGGGACGCTGCTTTTACGATATCGGCAGTGACCCGGATAACAAGGTCATCATCATGACCGGAACCGAGGACAAGTTTATC
>JAGWBB010000054.1:19583-20041 GCA_021296095.1 Desulfurellaceae bacterium
ACCCCCCAGCGCTGGGACCATATTTATTGGGACGCCAAGAAACTGCTGATGAATCATCTCGATATCGAGGTGCCGATGATTGCCGCGGTCAACGGTCCGGCCACCATCCACGCCGAATTGGGCGTGTTGTGCGATATCGTGCTGGCGACCGAGGACAGCGTCTTCCAGGACGCGCCGCATTTTCCAAACGGCATCGTGCCGGGTGACGGTGTGCATGTGGTGTGGCCGCTGCTGCTGGGCATCAACCGGGGGCGTTATTTCCTGCTGACCGGCCAAAAGCTGTCGGCCCAGGAAGCGCTGGACCTGGGAGTGGTGAACGAAGTCGTGCCCCGCGACCAACTGCTGGCGCGGGCCTGGGAGCTGGCCGAGCAGATCGTTGACAAGCCGCCGCTGACCGTCCGCTATGCCCGGGTCGCCCTCACCCAGCAACTCAAGCGGCTGATGCTCGACAACCTCGG
>JAGWBB010000054.1:20088-25273 GCA_021296095.1 Desulfurellaceae bacterium
AAGCGCTAGGCGCGGCTACTGAAACGGCGCGTCGTTGGTCTGGCCCAGCAGATATTTGCCCGACAGCTCGGCCACCCGGTCGGGGTGGGCGTTGATGTGTAGCGGCATGGCCTGAAAATCGCGGTAGCGGCGCTCAAAAGAACCGCTCTCGCGCAGCCCGTTGCCGCCCTGGACTCTGAGCAGCAGACGCAGGGCGTCGTCACACAGCCGCAGGGCGACCATGCTGTAGTTCAGCTGGCGCAGATAGTCGGCCTCAGTCGGGCTGATGCCGGCTTCGATGCGGGCGTCGGTCTCGGCACAGCCCGTTTCGACCGCCGCCCGGGCGGCGGCAATCGAGGCGCCGGCCTGACCGATGTTCAGCTGCACGGCCGGTCGCTCGGCGACTTTGACGCCAAAGATGGCGACCCGCTCAGACAGCTCGNNNNAGGCCAACCGCCTGGGCGCCCAGCCACAGGTCTGACACGGCAACCCAGTCTTCCCGGTAGCGCTGGGCAATGACGGGGGTCTGGGGATCACGGAAGGTGTAGCGAAAATCGAGCGGAAAAGGCCGCAGCAGGGAGACCGGAACCGAGACCGACTCGTAGTTGATATGGTCCGTGGCCGATGCCCGCAGGCTCATCGAGTTCCAGGTCGGATCGACCGACACCCCCGGATCGTCGGTCCGAACCAGCGTAAAACGCAGATCCGGCTTGCCCTTGGGCTGTGTCTCGCCATCGCGCAGCGCAAACAGACACGCCGCCCACTCTCCGTAGCGCGAGCCAGAGGCAAAACTGGCCCGGCCGTCGATAATCACCCGGTCACCGTCACGCCGGCCGTGGACGCTCGTCCCGGCTCCGGCCGGAAAACTGACCCATTCCCGCTCGTCCACAATCTGCCGTAACAGGTCTGCCGCATCCGGCCCCATTTGGGCCACAATGAAGTGGAACACGCACAGATGATTCCACAGGCACCAGGCGGTTGAGGCGCAGCGGGCGGATACGGCCTCAAGCTCCCTGGCAATCTGGCCGATACTGGCCTCCATGCCGCCGATGTTGCGGGTGGCCGACAGGCGCATGACGTCGGTTTGTTTCAGGGCCCGAATCAGGTCCGGGTCCACACTCCGGGTGCGGTCGGCCTGGGGGGCTTGTTCGGCGATGCGAGCGAGCAGAGGGGCGCACACCAACTCGTGCTCACGCCCCATAAAATCGTGTACCGTATTCATGGACGGACTCCTTCAGCGCGTGTCTCGGCGCATGATGGTGGCAGCGGTGCCGGAGCGTGTCAAGCAAGGGGCCGGCCGCTGCCATCTGGGTCTTGCCCGTGCTACAGTCCCGGACAAAGGAGGGGCGATTCCATGCAAGACCTGTGTTTTTTGTCGATTGCAGAGCTGGCGCAGCAGATCCAGCGCCGCGAGGTGTCTCCGCTCGAAGTCACCCGGGCCTATCTGGATCGGATTCAGGCTGTTGACGGACAGCTGAACAGCTATATCAGCCTCACCGCCGAGCGTGCCCTGGAGGACGCCAAAGCCGCCGAAGCGGCGATACAGGCCGGAACCTACCGTGGCCCGCTGCACGGCATCCCGCTGGCTCACAAAGATATTGTGGCCACCAGGGGGATCAAAACGACCTGCGGCTCACGGGTGCTGAAAGACGCCCTGCCTGACTACGACGGCGCGGTAATTGAGCGGTTGCAGGCCGCAGGCTCTGTTCTGCTGGGCAAACTCAACATGAACGAGTTTGCGACGATCATCCCCAGTCCGCATTTCGGCCCGGTCAACAACCCGTGGAACCTGGAACACAGTCCCGGCGGGTCGAGCAGCGGGTCGGGAGCTGCGGTGGCCGCAGGCCTGTGTGCCGGGTCGCTGGGCACGGATACCGGGGGCTCGATCCGCATCCCGGCCGCCTTTTGTGGAACGGTCGGCCTCAAGGCCAGCCATGGCCGGATCAGTTTGTACGGGGTCACGCCCCTGGCCTGGTCGCTCGACCATATCGGACCGCTGACCAGAACAGTGCAGGACGCGGCGCTCATGCTGCACGCCCTGGCCGGCTACGACGGGCGGGATGTCGTCTCAAGCCAGACACCGGTTGTCGATTACACGGCAAAACTGACCGGGGAGGTCAGCGGCCTGCGCCTGGGGGTGCCGACACACTTTTTCCCTGACTCGACCGATCCCGAGGTCCAGAGCGCGTTTGAGCAGGCCGTCCAAGTCTTGGCCAGCCTGGGCGCCCAGATCGAAGAGGTCGAGCTGCCCGCGCTCGACCGGGTGTGGCCCGACATCGCCGAGGTGCTGCTGAACGCTGAGGCCAATGTGTGGCACGAACCCTATCTGCAAAGCCAGGCCGATGACTATGGCCCCAAGGTGCGCCGTTTTCTCGAACGGGGCAAACCCACGCTGGCCACCGACTATGTCAAGGCCCGCCACGCCCAGGCTCGCTTTCGCCAGGACATGCTGACCCGTTTTGGCCGGCTCGACGCGATCTTGACCCCGGGTGCGTTGA
Source organism: Desulfurellaceae bacterium (assembly GCA_021296095.1). NCBI lineage: Bacteria > Pseudomonadati > Campylobacterota > Desulfurellia > Desulfurellales > Desulfurellaceae > Desulfurellaceae bacterium. The sequence goes on from JAGWBB010000054.1 coordinate 22,566, forward strand.
TTCCTGCCCCGCGCCATGACGCCCGCTCGGCGACGATCAAGGGCCGAGAGGTCAAGCTCATGTCGGCCCTGATCTCGGCCACCTGTCCGTTTAATGTGACGGGCCAGCCGGCTTTGAGCCTGCCGTGCGGTTTTACCCGCAGCGGACTGCCGCTGGCGCTCCAGATTGTGGGCAAAGCGTTTGATGAGGCGACTGTGTTGCAGATCGGCCATGCCTACGAGGTCCACACCGACTGGCATACGCGGCGGCCGCCGCTCCCGGCCTGAGTGCGGGAGTGAGGGAATTCTGTATGGATGGATCGGAGAAAATGGACTCTCCAGAAGCCATCTCATAAATGAAGTGGGAGAATGGTGAGTATGGCTCGACACGAAGAACTGACCGAGGAGCAGTGGGCTCTCATCGCCCCGCTAAGGCCCATTCCGCCGCGCCGGCCCGATGGGCGGGGGCGCGCGACCCTGGTGAGGTAACCGCGAGGTGTTAGCTGGGATCTTGTGGATTCTCCGCTCGGTGGCATGCTGGCAAGACTTACCGGAGCGGTTTCCTCCGTACCAGACCTGCCATCGCTGCTTCTAGCAGTGGGTGCGAGCGGTGTCCTGTGTAGCGTCTTGGAAGCCTGGGCTGAGGATCTACGGACGCGGGGGGAGTTGGACCTGAGCGAGTCTTTCATCAACACCACCTTCATCGTAGCGAAAAAAACGGACGGGATGGGGGAGCGATCAAGCGGGGCAAAGGGACAAAGCTCGGGGCGGTAGCAGACCGCCGTGGTCTTCCTGTCGCCGTCCGCACGGCGTCTGCTGCACCCCATGAAGTCACCTTGGTCCTGCCACTCGCGCATGGCGGCTCACCGCTGCCCAACCCTGCCGATTGATTGGGGACTGGGCCTATGACAGTGATTCGCCGGACTGGAGCCTTGCTGCCCGTGGCATTGAGTTGATCGCGCCACATAAATGTAACCGTACCCGGCCTCCGACCCAAGATGGGGCCCTTGCGATGTGATCGTCGCCGCTAGAAGGTCGAGCGCCTGTTTGCCCGGATGCAAAACTGCCGCCGGAGCCTGACACGCTTTGAGTATTATCCTGCCAACTATCTGAGCTTTGTCCACCTCGGTTGTCTCCTGATCTTGCTCTGCTGCTCTTTATGAGACCACTTCTATCGATAAGGGTGGGTAGTGCTAACTTTGAAAACGGATGAACGAGAATTTCTTCGCCTTCAGCTCTGCAAGAAGACTATGGTTCTTTTGTAAGTCCGGTACAGGCCAAACTTGGTAGATTAAGAGCCAAAACGGATCCTGGTCTATTGAGTCTAATTTCTTCAAATTATTTGCACGTTTCTGTATCTCTTCACGTAGAGTCGAGAGTTCCCAGAGAGTCGCGTATTCGAACAGTAATACGTGACAGATACAGTCATCAATTGATACAATTTTTTTAAGGCCACTCTCTGGCAGTGAAAATTTTATATTGTATTTAATCGCGTAGTAGAGACTGTAAGCGATGGCGTCGGGATAAATGCGCTCAATGCCGATCTTGACGAGTTCTTGAGTAAATATGGTGATCGCAGCCTCGATGCCCTCATACTCATGTTTTGCAAATATATGGTCTTCGAGCAGTGGAGCGAGATAAGGATACGAAAGCGATAGGTTTATAGACTCTCGGACAAAGAGACGTTTAGCCCGATTATTGAGGCGAGGCGGAATCATCTTGATTGCGTAGTTGAGAACCGCCGACGTTCCAACCTCTTGGGCTAAATGAAGCGCAAGGTCGAGAAAACGTCTTACAGTTGAAAAATCGATTTCTTCTGTGGGGAATTGGAACGTGTTTAGCTCTCGTATCCAATTCCCGAATTGTGGCTTAGGTAGAGGTAAAATTTTTGTTTTTCCTTCATTGAGAAATAATTCAAACTCTCGAAGTGTCATGCTCAGCTGTCGAATGAACTCTTCTGCCTCTTCGTATGTCTTCGCGTAATAGCTGTAGTCATCGATGTGTCTGCTAAGTCGCTCGTAATCTTTCTTCAGCAAGATTGCGTCAATTTTAGTCAAGACGATTTCAGAAATTACGTTGGAGGTATGCGGACCGATGAGCAGTCCATTGGTTTGTCCGTCGCTAACTCCTTGAGTCGCCCTGTCTAGGATATTACCCCAAAGTGATAGATTATTGCGTTCTTGTTTGGCTTTTTGTCGTCCGTGTATCGCCCATGGGATAGAATGCGTATAGATGCTGGGAAAGCATGATGAAATGTCAGCGTGGACGACATGATTGGCGCCTGTCAGAAAGCCTATTTCTTGTTCCTCAATTTCGAAACGCTCTGCGCCCTTATAGTTCATCTCAAATAATCGTCTATTACCAGTACGTCTGACAAAAATACGACTAACAGGATGGGAAGGCTTAGCGCAGTGCTCCTTGATATTAGCCCAGCACTGCTTGATGGCAAGGCATTGAGCAATGTGGCTTTGAGGATGTGGAATGCCCATATGGCGCGGCGTGTTGACGTCACGCAATGCTTGGTAGCGGATGAAATTCTTGGAGCACTCCTTAAGAGATTTAGCGAGTTTGGAGTCCCTGTTAGAGGATTTTCCAAGTTTTGTAAAATTGGCTCCGCCTATGATTTTTGCCAGATCGGGCGGAACGAACTGCGCTAGAGTGGTTCACGATAGGTTGTAGCCATTGGAGCGGTCGTGTGATAGCAGCCGAGGGCGGAGGACCACAGGATGC
>JAGWBB010000055.1 GCA_021296095.1 Desulfurellaceae bacterium
CTTGACGGGCTTCTCTCCCCGCGAATGCCATCATTACTTCCAGCATTGTGGCTACAGATAATGGTGAACCGCTCTAGCCTTTTTCAATAAGTTATCCAAGCTAGAAACCTTCCTCTCCCTGTCAAGCGCTTTGAGCGGTAAGGGATACTTTGCTTTGGTTATAAAAAGTTGCAAGAGATTGTACTGTTTGCCGGAAGGGGAACAGCTATGGCAGTCACACAAGGCGTCAAACTCGACGAACACACCCGCCTACGTCTCAAACGGCTCGGCGAGCGGCGCGCGCGATCCCCGCACTGGCTCATGCGCACAGCCATTCTGGAGTATCTCGACCGCGAGGAGCGATATGAACAGGAAAAGCAGGAGGATATGGCCAGATGGGAGACCTATCAGCTCACCGGTGAGGCCGTTCCTCATAAGGCCGTAGCCAAGTGGTTGCGTGATGCGGCTCAGGGCAAGACTGCCAAATGGCCGAGCTGAAGTGGCTGCCGGAAGCGCTGGACGACCTGGAGCGCCTGTTTGCGTTTCTCCGGGAGAGAAGTCCGTCGGCGGCCGCCCGTGCTGCCCAGACGATTCTTGACGGAGCCGACCTGCTGCTGACTGCGCCGCGCCTAGGCCGCCCAATGCCGGACCGCACCCAGCGGCGAGAGCTTTTCATTCCGTTCGCGTCGAGTGCCTATGTCCTGCGCTGTATGCTGGAGGGTGACAATACGCCTGTGATTATTCGCGTGTGGCATAGCCGGGAAGTCCGTGACCCGTAACGTTCCACGACGCCACAAGCCCGAGCGGTAGCCTGGGTGAAGTGGCGGAGACTCCGGGCGTCCCCTATCCTCAACACTCCGTGGCGAGCGGCACCTGTACGGGCTGGGGAAGAGGAGCAGAAGCATGACCCAGCGGAGGAAACATCGGCCCATGGAGGCATGCAAGGCCGGGCGGATGGGAAAGTCAAGCTGACGGCCTAGGCCAGCAGGGTTCTGGCGATGACCTTCAGTTCCAGCACCGGCTTGACGCCCTCGAAGATCGGCAGCACCAGGGCATCGACCACATAGCGCGAGATGGCGTACTCCTCGCCATAGCCCCAGCCGCCGTGCATCAGCTGGCCCTCCTGGCTGACCCACACCGCCACGTCACACGCCAACAATTTGGCCATGGCCGCAGTCAGGGTGGCCGACTCGTCTTTGTCCATGGCCGGAGCTGCGGCATACGTCAGCTGGCGGGCGGCGGCCAGATGGCTGGCCATGCGGCCCAGCTTATACTGGGTGAGCTGAAAGTCGCCCAGCGCGGCGCCGAACTGCTTGCGCTCGCTGGCATAGCCGGCGCTGACCTCCAGGGCAGCCTGGGCGAGGCCGGTTGCCCGTCCGCCGGTCTGGAGGCGCCCGGCGGCAAAGCCGGCCATTTGCAGATAAAAGCCTCTGTTGAGGCCGGCTTCCTCGCCGACCAGGTTCTCGGCCGGCACGAAATACTTGTCGCAGTTCAACACATACGAGTGCATGCCCCGGTAGCCCAGGGTCGGGATCGCATCGCCCTGCAGCACGCCACCCGTGGGCTGGGTCATCTCGAACGCATGGCCGGGAAAGGCGTCCTTCTCCACAATAAACAGCGACAGACCCCGCGCCCCGGAACTGAGGTCGGGGTTGGTGCGGGCCAGCAGGGCGATGATATTGGCCCGACCGGCAAAGGTACACCAGGCTTTGGCCCCGTTCAGCACATAGCCGGTCGTGCCGCCGACGCTGGCCGGCTCGGCCCGGCAGGCTACCGAGGCCACGTCCGAGCCAGTGTCGGGCTCGGTGACCGAAATGGCGACCATCAGCTGGCCGGACGCGACCGACGGCAGCCACTTCTGCTTTTGGGCTGGAGTGCCGCCCCGCAGCAGGGCCTTGATCAGGATTTCGGGGCGCGTAATCAGGCTGCCGGCCACGCCCAGCGAGGCGGCCGACAGCTCTTCGGTGGTAAGAATCATGGCCAGGTTGCCCATGTCGCCACCGCCGTACTCTTCGGGTACCGACATGCCGAAATAGCCGAGTTCGGCCATGCTGGTGATGATGTGCTCGGGAATGAGATCGTCGTTGCGGTGCACGGCCTCGGCAATCGGCGCCACCTCGGTCTTGGCGAATTGGCGCACCGAATCGCGCGTCATCAGCCCGATATCGCTCTCCAGCCACGAGTTGTTGACGCCTTGGCCGGCCAGCTCGGCCCGGCCGATGTACCGAAAGCGCTCCTCGTTTGCCCCGGACCGGATGGCCGCCTTGACCTCGCTCCTGCCCAGCGTGTCGGCCACAAATGCCTCGGAAAACCCGAAGTCGGCCAGATGCACATCGGCCGTGGCCAGCAGCTTGTGGCCGACCTCGGCGGCAAAACCGAGCGCCTTGTCGTCGATTCCGGTGTCACCGGCCTGAGTGGCAGCCGTGGCATAGCTCAGCAGGGCGCGGGCAGCCTCGACCTCGGTCGCCAGATAGGCCAGCCGCTCGGCGTGGACCTGGTGTTCGTCAATCGCCTTGCCGTTGGCGGTCAGGCTCCGGCCGTGGTGGAGGGCTTCGTCACGGACTTGCTGCAGGGCGTCTACAATGGTCTGGGTCTGCCGCAGTACATCGCTCATACGGGTCTCCTTGGGATGGAACTACTCGGGTCCAGCCATACCATCCGCTCCAAATCCGGGCTAGGGCAGTTGGGCAGTCGGCCCGAATCTGCTAAACAAGACCCCCGACTCTCATTGACATCCAAGGAGGCATGCATGTTTGTGCTCGATGACGGCCAGCGTTTTGTGATCCCCCGGACCGAGATGACCTATCCCGGTCACAGTATGAAGCTCCACCAGAACGCGGCCGATCCGGTCAAATCGCCGGTTGATCATGTGATGATGGACTTCGAGGACGCCTGCCCCTACGAGTTCAAGGGTCCGCAGAGCCGGGCGTGTGTGGTGGAGGCGCTGACCAGTCTGGATTTCGGCAAAAAAGTCGTGACCGTGCGGCCCAATAATATCCGCTCGGAGTTCTTCCTGGGCGACCTGGAAGCCATCGTGCAGGGCGCGGTGGACGGGTTCCACGGCATTATCCTGCCCAAAGTCCACGGCGCGGACGATATCAAATACGTATCCAAGCTGTTGGATAATCTGGAGAAACAGGCCGGCTGGAAGAGCCGGATTCAGATTGAAGCCCTGATCGAAATCCCCCAGGCCGTGATCAATGCGTATGAGATTGGCAGTGCATCGGACCGGATGGCCGGGCTGGTCTTCGGCATTGCCGACTTTGCCGCCACGCTGGGCATTCGGGAAATCGTCAAGGATCAGAACGTCAACTTTCACTACTCGAAGCAGGCGGTTGTCGTTGCCGCCAAGGCGGCCGGGCTGCACGCCATCGACAATGTCTATCTGCCGCTGTGGCGCAGAGACGACCCGCCCGAGAAGGTCGCCGAGATCGAAACCGGCCTGCGCGACAAGAACGTGGGTTCGGCCAACATCGGCATGGACGGGACCTGGGTCATTCACCCCCAGCAGGCCGCCATTGCCAACGCCTGCTTTACGCCGACCGAGGAACAGGTCGGCTACGCCATCCGCGTCCTCGACCTGTACCACGAGAAAGGCGGCGGTTCGATGCCCGACCCTCAGACGGGCGAGATGATCGACGAGGCGACGGTCAAAATCGCCCTGATGGATCTGGCCAAGGCTGCCCAGGCCGGCACGGTCGAGCAGTCCTATCTGGCCGAACAGGCGGCCAAGAGCAAGGCCATTACCGGCTACGATATTCTGGAGCAGATGAGACGGGTCATGTAGGGGCACCCCCCAGTGGGTGCCCTCCTGTCGGCGTCCCTGGCCGCCCCCCCGTGGAGGAAGCGTTATGCTGTCAAAAATTCACCACGTCGGCATTGTCGTTCGCAATCTCGAAGACGCCTACGCGTTTTATCGTGACATCCTGGGCCTGCCGCTGGGCAAAATGGCGACGGTCGAAGACCAGGGCGTCAAAGCCGCCCTGCTGCCCGTTGGCGAGAGCGAAATCGAGCTGCTTGAGCCGATCAGCCCGGATTCCGGGGTGGCCAGGTTCCTGGATAACAAGGGCGGCGGGCTGCACCACGTGTGTTTTGAGACCGACAATATCGACACCGAGCTGCAAGACGCCAAGGATAAGGGCATCCGGCTGATTGACCAGCAGCCGCGCAACGGCCTGGCCGGGATCATCGCTTTTCTGCATCCCCAGGCGTGTTGCAGCGTGCTGGTCGAGTACGCCCAGCCGGTCGATCATGCCGAGCACGCGTCCCTGCTGAGCCAGGGCCGCGACCGGCGCTTCAGCGCCAAACGGCTCGATCATGTCGTCATCGCGGTCAAGGACCTGGAGCCGGCGGTGGCGACCTACCAGCACAACTTCGGGCTGGAGCGGGAAGCCGCCCGGGACGTGCCGGCCCTGGGGCTGCGCAATACGTTTCTGCCGATCGGCGACGCCAAAATAGAAATCGTCACCCCGCTGGGAGACACCAGCCCGATCAGTCAGTTCATCGACAAAAAGGGCGAGGGCCTGTACCTGCTGTCGTTGGATGTCGATCATCTCGACGGGGCGGTCCAGACCCTGGCTGAGGCCGGCATCAAGGCCAATGTGATCCGCGGCACGGCCGGCGAGATAGCCATGATCAGCCCCCGACACACCCACGGCGTGCTGCTCCAGCTGGTGTCGCGCTAGAAAGGCCAACGCTGACGACCACCTCGTCAGGAAGAACTCATCGTTTCCCTTCGTAAGGATAGGCGCCATGCAACGAGACAACCCCTGGGTCATGCGCACCTACTCCGGCCATTCCACGGCCGAGGCCAGCAATGCGCTGTACCGTCTGAACCTGAGCAAGGGCCAGACCGGCCTGTCGGTCGCCTTCGACCTGCCGACCCAAACCGGCTATGACAGCGACCACAGTCTGGCCCGGGGCGAGGTCGGGAAAGTCGGCGTGCCGATCTGCCATCTGGACGATATGCAGACGCTGTTCGACGAGATCCCGCTCGACCAGATGAATACCTCGATGACGATTAACGCCACGGCCGCCTGGCTGCTGGCCCTGTATATCGCCCTGGCCGAGCGGCGTGGCGTGGCTCAGACCGCCCTCCAGGGCACAACCCAGAACGATATTGTCAAAGAGTACCTGTCGCGCGGGACGTATATTTTTCCGCCTCAGCCCAGCCTGCGGCTGATCAGCGATGTCATCGCCTATACCGTGACCCATGTCCCCAAGTGGAACCCGGTCAACGTGTGCTCCTACCACCTGCAGGAAGCCGGCGCGACGCCGGTCCAGGAGGTGGCGTATGCCCTGGCGACGGCGATTGCCATTCTCGATACGCTGCGCGATGCCGGTGGGCTCAACGCCGAGCAACTGGCTGTGGCGGTCGGTCGGATGAGTTTCTTTGTCAACGCCAGCGTTCGCTTTATCGAGGAGGTGTGCAAGCTGCGCGCCTTCGGACAGCTGTGGGACGAGCTGGCCTGTGATCGCTATGGGGTGACGGAGCCGAAACTGCGCCGTTTTCGGTACGGCGTGCAGGTCAATTCCCTGGGGCTGACCGAGGCTCAGCCCGAAAACAATGTGCCCCGGATTGTCCTGGAGGCGCTGGGCGTTACCCTCAGCAAAGACGCCCGCTGCCGGGCCATGCAGCTCCCGACCTGGAACGAGGCGCTGGGTCTGCCCCGGCCGTGGGATCAGCAGTGGAGTCTGCGGATTCAGCAGATCCTGGCCTTTGAGACCGATCTGCTCGAGTACGGAGACATCTTTGAGGGCAGTAAGGTCATTGAGGCCAAGACCACAGCCGTGAAGACCGCAGCCCGCCAGGAGCTGGAGCGGGTGCTGGACATGGGTGGGGTCATCGCGGCCCTGGACTCTGTTAAGGAGCAGCTGGTGGCCAGCCATACCGAGCGGGTGCGGCGGATCAACACCAAGGAGCAGCTTGTCGTCGGCGTGAATGCCTTTACCGAGACCGCGCCCTCGCCGCTGTACAACGGCGAGTCGTCGGCCATCCTCAAGGTTGACGAGGCGGCCGAGCGCGATCAGATCGAGCGTCTGAATACGTTTCGGGCGGCCCGCAATCCGGCCGAGGTTGAGGCGGCGCTGGCCGGGTTGGCCGAGGCCGCGCGTGGCGGGACGAACATCATGCCGGCCTCGGTCCGCTGCGCCCACGCCGGAGTCACGACTGGCGAGTGGTCGGAAACGCTGCGGCAGATCTTCGGTGCCTTCCGGGCCCCGACTGGCCTGGGCGGGGCTCCGGCCGTTGGTCGGCGAACGGAGACCGATCAGCTGGCGGCCGTACGTGCGCGCGTCCATGCGGCGGCCGAAGTGCTGGGCCGGCCGCTCAGGGTGCTGGTCGGCAAACCCGGCCTGGACGGCCATTCCAATGGCGCCGAGCAGGTCGCGGTGTGGTGTCGGGATGCGGGCATGGAAGTCGTGTACGAAGGGATTCGACTGACCCCGGACCAGATCGTGGCCAGCGCCCGGGATGAGGGCGTACACGTCATTGGCCTGAGCATCCTGTCCGGCTCGCATCTGCGTCTGGTACCGGAAATCCTGGACGGCCTGAAGGCCGAAGGGCTCGACACGCTGCCGGTGGTGGTGGGCGGGATTATTCCTGAGGATGACGCCGAGTCGCTGCGTCGGGCCGGCGTAGCGCGTGTCTACACGCCCAAGGACTTCGAGATGGTCCAGATTGTGTCGGATATGGTTGATGTGGCCGCAGGGGCGGAGCGCTGAGCGGTTCCATATCCATAGACCATGCCTACTTCCGGCGTCCAGCCTATCGACCTCCACGCCCTGCTGCGTTTTGACCGGAAAGCCATAGCGGCCGCCCTCAATCTGCTCGAAGACCGCCGCGCCGAGCGTCAGGAACACGCCCTGGCCGTACTCGACGACCTCGCCGGCCTGCCGGCTGCGGCCCAGGTCGTGGGCATCACCGGCCCGCCCGGGGTGGGCAAAAGCTCACTGATCGCGCGTTTGATTGCGCGTTTGATTGCGCGTGCCGTTCAAGCCGAGCATCGGCTCGGCGTTGTGGCGGTTGACCCGTCGAGCAAGGTTTCCGGCGGGGCGCTGCTGGGCGACCGCAGCCGGATGCAGCTTCCCCCTGCGGCTACGGTGTACGCCCGCAGCTTTGCCGCCCGCGACCGGCTGGGCGGCTTGAGCCGAGAGGCGTTTCTGGCCGTTTTTTTGCTGCGCCACATCTGTGACATGGTGCTGGTCGAAACGGTCGGCGTCGGCCAAAGCGAGACCGATATCGCCAATATCGCCGATAGTGTGGTGCTGGTCGTCCAGCCCTTCTCCGGCGACTTACTCCAGTTCATCAAAGCCGGAGTAATGGAAATCCCGGATATCCTGGCCGTCAATAAGGCCGACGACGCAGCCCTGGCCGACAAAGCCATGGCCGAGGTCCGGGCCGCCCTGGCGACAAGAGGACACGTGTCGTCCTCCCAGGCATCTGTTGACACGTTTCCTCTTGCTGAGTCGGGCTCGGACGAAGGCGGCTGGTCGCCCCCGCTGGTGGCCGTCAGCGCGCTGAGCAATCTGAATCTTGATCGGCTGGAGGCGGCCATTGCCGAGCATCGCCGGCATGTGCAGGCTGACGGCAGGCTGGTCTCACGCCGGGCAGCCCAGGAGATTGCCTGGGCTGTTGGCGAGCTGCGCTACGAGCTGGGCCGGGCCGGGCTCGCTGCTGCGGGAGGACCGGACGGTGTTGCCGCGCGCTGGATGCAGCAGCCCGGTCGCAGTCCGGCCCGCAAGCTGGCCAATCTTCTGGCAGCGGTCGGCTCTATTCCCCTACGCCCTCCAACAGGGCCAGACGCACCAGGGCCAGGGCGTTAAAGCTCATCCGGGTCCGGTCCGGTCTGCCGCGGCCGGCCATATTGTAGCTGCGGGTTCTGACATGGCTGCCGTCACTCACGGCCAGGAAGGTCTGACCCCGGGCCAGGTTTTCAGACATGTCGGTCGGGTCGGGCAGGGAGTGGACGGCCAGGCCGAGATCACTCCCGGTACGTGCCCGGACGGCGTGGGCGAGCGCCTGGCTCAACCGCTCAGGATCGTTCCAGACGGCTTCGTCGGATGTGTCCCCTAAGAGCCGTTGCAACGCTGGCCGGCCGCTGGCACCCAGGCTCTCGACACACCGCTCGGGGTCGGCCTGGTGCAGCCGCTCGGCCAGCAGGCCGCCCAGGTCTTCGCACACCGAGATGGTCATGCCTTTTTCGCGCAGGAGTCGGCCGACGACCTGCTCCAGGGTTTCGTCGTCTACGGCAAAAACGTGTTTGCCCAGCCTGTGTCTGATTTCGGCTTCGAGCGGAGCAATCAGGGCATTGGCCGCGTCTCTGTTGGCCGCCTTGGCCGCAATCCGCACGTCGACTTGGCCCGGATGGGCCAGCACGCCGACCGTCGGGTTGTGTGAGTTGGCGATCAGATGGCCGATTTCGTCATCCACCCGGCTTTCGCCCAACTCGGCGACCTTGAGGACGCGGTAGGTAATCGTCTCGGACAGGGCAAAGCTGCGCCGCAGATAGGGCTCAACCTCGTTGTCGAACAGCCACTTGAGTTCAAACGGCACGCCGGGCAGGACGAAGATACTCCCTCGCGGGTCCTCAACAATAAAGGATGGGGCGGTGCCGTTTGGGTTTTCAACCGGGGTGGCGCCCTCGGGAATGTCGGCCTGGCGCTCGTTGTTGGGCGTCATGATAAAGCCCCGGCTGCGAAAGCGCTGATCGATCTGTTCCAGCAGCCGCGGGTCGCGGACCAGCCTGCGGCCGGCGACTTCGGCCACCACCTCGCGGGTCAGGTCATCCTGGGTCGGCCCCAGGCCACCGCTGGTAATGACAATATCGGAACGGTCCAGGGCCCGGCTGAGGACCTCTTTCATTCGACCGGGGTTGTCGCCCACAATCGTCTTGTAAAAAAGATTCACCCCGATATCGGTCAGCCGTTGGGCGATCCAGGCCGAGTTGGTGTCCACGATCTGACCCAACAAGAGTTCTGATCCGATGGCAACGATTTCCGCATTGGCCATATGCTGCACTCCTTCGTGTCCGGGTGTATGATTGGGGCGCTCAAAAAGGATAGAGGAAGGACCGCCAATGGAAAAGACGGGCGTTGTGATTGGCCGCGACAGCTGGCTGCTGCTGCGGGACGAGCCGCTGTATTCGGCCCGCTTTATTGACCGCGACGGAACCGACGAGCTGGCCCTCGTCGTGCGGGTCGAGGAACTGGAATGGTTCGTGGAATCGGGCCTGCCGCTGGCCGTGTCGCTGTGTACCTGGCAGAGCAGTCGGGGCGTGTGGCTGTCGGCCATCGCCTACCAGCTGTCGCCGAGTTTTGGCGAGGCGCGGGCCGGGGTGTTCTTCCTGAATCCGCGCCGGGCCGAGGATGTCGCGCTGCTCGACAAATTGCCCCGCCAGGAGCGGCTGGCCGCCATCTTCCTGAGCGCCGACTGCGCGACCCACTATACCATCAGCCTGCCCCAGGACGACGAACTGCGCGCCGGGTGGCGGGAGCGGATCGCGCACGCCACCCAGGCGGGACCGGACACCATCCCGAGCGCCGAGCCCGATCCCGCCTTTGAGGCTGCCCTGGTCGAGTTCCAGGACCGCTACAGCGCGCAGGATATTCTGCTCGACGAGCTTAGTTGAGTTCGTCGAGGGTCAGCCTGAAGCTTGGCACAAAGGTGTCGAGGAAATAGCCGACTTCGGGAAGCCGCATGTCTTCCAGGGTGGCTCTGAGCGTCTTCTCGGCCTGGCTGAACTCGGTGTTGCCGACGCTAACCTCCTGGACGCATTTCAGATAGGCGCACAGTTTGTCGGCCGCCTTGACCAGTTCGAGACAGGCCGCATCCGCTGCCTGGGGCTGAAAAAAGGCCCGATAGTCGGCCCGTAGCTCGGCCGGAATCAGGCTCAGCAGCTTGGTATTGGCGGTCTGTTCAATGGCCTTATAGGCGGTCTTGATGTCGGGGTTGAAGTATTTGACCGGGGTCGGCAGGTCGCCAGTCAGCACCTCGCCGGCGTCGTGATACAGGGCCAGGGCCGCCACCCGGTCGGGGTTGACCTGCCCGGCAAACACCCGCTTGCGAATAATGGCCAGGGCGTGGGCCACCATCGCCACCTGGGAGCTGTGCTCCTGGATATTCTCCGGGTAGGTGCTGTGCATCAGCCCCCAGCGCCGGATGAATTTCATGCGCGACAGATAGGCAAAGAAGTGGCTCAGCATCGGACTTTGGGTGCGGCGTCACACAGGCGGACGCCTACAGATTCGTCTTGTAATCCTGCTCCACAAACTGGTCGATCTGCTCGGCCATCTTGTCGTCTGCGCCCATTTTGCCGGCCAGGATTTTGCCGAACGAGATCTTTTTCTTTTCCGGCCAGGTGTCGGACTTCCACAGCTGGGCGCGCAGAAACGCCTTGGCACAGTGGTAGAAGACTTCCTTGATGCGGACCCGGATGGCGACCACGGCCGGTTTGCCCCGGGCCGACAGGCGATCCAGAATGGCGGGGTCGCTGGTCAGCTCGGCCGTGCCGTTGACCCGCAGGGTTTCGCCGGTGCCGGGGATGAGAAAAATCAGCCCGATGTGGGGGTTGGCCAGGATATTTTGCAGGCCAAAGATCAGCTTGTTGCCGCTGCGGTCCGGGATGAGCAGCGTGGTTTCGTCTTCGACGGTCACAAAGCCGGGGCCGTCACCCTTGGGCGACACGTCCATATTACCCTCGGCGTCCGAGGTGGCCAGCAGGAGAAAGGGCGAGCGCTGAATAAAATCAGCGCAGGTTTCGTCCAGCGCCGTCCACAGCTTGTGGGGGACCAGGTCGCTGGGTGTGCCGATAATGGTCCGAAGTTCGTCCACGGTCGAAATACGGTGGGAATCAACAGCAGTCATCCTCGCCTCCTTTGTGTTGTCTATGCACTTTTCCTTTATGCGCAAAACAGGTTAGAGTGCAAGCATTGCACCGGAAAGGAGACCACGGCAATGGCAGATCTTGAGGTGAGCGTACAAAATCGGGTTGGCCTGCTGACCCTGAACCGCCCGGACAAACTGAACGCCCTGACCCGCCACATGGGTGACATCGGGGTGGCGACCCTCCAGGAATGGAAGAATGACCCGGACGTGGGAGCGGTGGTGCTGACCGGGGCCGGTCGGGGCTTCTGCGCCGGTGGGGATGTCTCGGCCATGCACAAAGGCACCGAGATCGGCGGAGTCAGCTCGACCCTGGAAGACAAGATTGACCAGCTGCGCCAGGCGCACGGCCTGCCCTGGCTGCTGCATACCTATCCCAAAGTGGTCATCGCGGTGGTGAATGGGCCGACGGCCGGGGCCGGGCTGGGCCTGGCCCTGTCGTGCGACCTGCGTCTGGCGTCTGAGCAGGCGCGGTTCGGCACGGCCTATGCCCGGGTCGGCTACGGGGGAGATTACGGCACGACCTGGCAGCTGACCAATCTGGTCGGCCAGGCCAAGGCCAAGGAGCTGTTCTTTCTGCCGGATATGATCTCGGCTCAGGAGGCCCACGACCTCGGCCTGGTGAACCGGGTGTTCCCGCATGACAGGCTGATGGAAGAAGCTCTGGCGATTGCCGAGCGTATCGCCGCCGGCCCGCTGGTCAGCTACCGCTATATGAAGGCCAATATCAACGCCTCGACCACGGTCGATTTTCGGACCATGCTGGACCGCGAGGCCGAGACGCATTTGCGCTGCGGCCAGACCGAGGATCACAAAGAGGGCGTGGCCGCGTTCATGGAAAAGCGCCAGCCGGTTTTTCGGGGGCGCTGAGCACAGGAGCGATGCGATGACACCACCCGAAATCCTGCTCGACGGCCTGATCTTTCTGGAAGGGCCGCGCTGGTACGACGGCAAGCTGTGGTTTTCGGACATGTTCGCCGGCCAGGTCAGGACGGTCGATCTGTCCGGCAATACGGACGTGGTCGCTGAGGTGGCCGAACGGCCCTCGGGGCTGGGGTTTCTCCCCGACGGGCGTCTGTTGATTGTCTCCATGCAGAATGGCCAGCTGCTGCGCCTCGACCGGACTGGGCTGACCACTGTGGCCGACCTGAGCGGCCTGGCCGTCGGCAGTCCCAACGACATGGTCGTGGACACCCACGGCCGGGCCTATATCGGCCATTTCGGCTACAACTTGTTTGGCGGCGAAGAGCCCAGACCGGCCAGCCTGTTGCTGGTCACGCCCGACGGCCAGGTCCGTGAGGTGGCTGACGGGCTGGAGTTTCCCAACGGCACGGTCATCAGTCCCGACGGCAAAACCCTGATCGTGGCCGAAACGTTTGGCCGGCGTCTGACCGCCTTTTCAATCGCCGCCGACGGCGGCCTGTCCGAGCGGCGGGTCTTCGCCCAGTTCGACGAAGAAACGCCCGACGGGATCTGCCTCGACGCCCGGGGCGGGGTGTGGGTCAGCTCGTTTGAGTCGGGCGAGTTTGTCCGGGTCGAAGACGGCGGCACGATCACTGATCGTATCCCGGTGCCGGGCAAGCGGGCCGTGGCCTGCGCGCTGGGCGGGCCGCAGCGCCAGACGCTGTTCCTGCTGACGGCCGAGACGACGCTCGAAGACTTGGCCCAGGGAAAATCCATCGGCCGGGTGGAAGCCGTCCGGGTTGACACGCCCGGGGCTGGCCTGCCCTGAGGGCTTGGGATAGGTTTGCTCCATGCCTGATACGATTTTCGCGCGGATCATCGCCGGAGAGATCCCCTGTCATCGGGTGTACGAGGACGACAAGGTCCTGGCTTTCCTGGATATCGGTCCGCTCAGCACGGGTCATACCCTGGTCATCCCCAAAGAACCGGCCGAAACGCTCGACCAGCTGTCGGACGACTCGGCCGCCGCCCTGGGGCGGGTCTTGCCGCGGCTGAGTCGGGCGGTGCTGCAGGCGACCGGGGCGCAGGATTTCAATGTTCTCCAGAACAACGGCGTTGCCGCCCACCAAGCCGTTGGGCACGTGCATTTTCATATCATTCCCAAATTCTCTGACGGCGCCGGCCTCGGTATTGACTGGCCGGCCGGCTCCTTGAACCCTGAGGACGGAGACCGGCTGGCTCAGGCCATTGCGGCCCAGCTCCAGACCTGAGCCGCCCCCTCTCCCAGCCGAGCCGGGAAGCTGCTATGAATCGCGGGAGTGTGTTTGAGCAGAGAGGTGAGCCGTGGCAAGCTCTGAAGCAGTAACAAAAGGCATTCGGGTCCGGGTGACGACTCAGTACGATCCCAGCCGGTCCATGCCGCAGCTGAACCGCTGGTTCTTCCTGTACACGGTCCGGATTTCAAATGAGGGCAGCGAAACCGCCCAGCTGCTCACCCGCCACTGGATTATCACCGATGCCACCGGCCACGTCGAAGAAGTCAAAGGTCCGGGAGTGGTCGGCGAGCAGCCCGTCCTCAGTCCCGGCCAGTCGTTTGAGTACACCTCGGGCTGTCCGCTGCCGACGCCCTTTGGCTCGATGCGCGGGACCTACCAAATGGTGACCACCGGGGGAGAGCGGTTTGACGCGGACGTCGCCGAGTTCACCCTGAGTGAGCCAACCGCCCTGCAGTAAGCCTATGCACGCTTCCGTCGGTTTCATCGGCCTGGGCCGTATGGGTCTGCCCATGGCCCACAACCTGCTCGAGGCCGGCTATTACCTGTCGGTCTTCAACCGCACGGCCGCTCGGGCTGACGGCTTGTGCGCCCAGGGCGCCACACGGGCGGCCACGCCGCAGGTCGTGGCCGAGCAGCACGATATCGTGCTCAGCATAGTGGCCGATGACACCGCGCTGCGGGCGATTGCTTTCGGCGACAGCGGCGTGCTGGCCGGTCTGAGGCCGGGCCAGATCCATGTTGATATGAGCACGGTATCGCCCGATGTCAGCAAAGAGCTTGACCGCCAGTACCGGACCAAGGGGGCGCATTTTGTGGCCGCGCCCGTTTTCGGTCGGCCCGAGGCTGCGGCTGCGGCCAAGCTGTGGATCTGTCCGGCCGGTCCACCGGAGGCCATTGAGCGGTGCCGGCCCGTGTTTGAAAGCCTGGGCCAAGGGGTGATTGTGGTCGGGACCGAGCCGCATTTGGCCAGCTGTCTGAAGCTGGTCGGCAATTTCTTTGTTGTGGCGGCCATCGAGACCCTGAGCGAAGCCCTGACCCTGGCCGAAAAGTCGGGGCTCAAATCTGAGACGGTTCTGGCGCTCATCAAAGCGCTCCTGCCGGTCCCTCTGTTTCAGGGCTATGGCACACGGATGGCCCACAATGAGTTTTCGCCGCCCGGTTTTGCCCTGCGTCTGGGCATCAAAGACGTTGATCTGATGCGTCGCCTGGCCGATCAAGCCGAGTCTCCTCTGCCGCTCGCCGATGTGGCCCACCACAACCTGCTGGCCGCCCACGCCCGCGGACGCGGCGAGCTGGACTGGGGCGCCCTGATTACGGTGGTCCGGGAATTGGCGGGCTTGGAGCCCGGGGATTCCTCCTCGCCCGAGTCCGACTGAACTCCTGCATGGCCATCACCACGAGAAAACGACGCGGCGTGCAGCTGCTGTTCGCCGCGCTTGGCCTGGGACTGCTCGGCGTTCTGGTATGGACGGTCGGGCTGTCCGATGTTGCCGCGCACCTGGCTCGACTGGGCTGGTTCGCCCCCCTCGTGCTCCTGCCCTACGCCGCTATCGCGGTGTGTGATGCCAAGGGCTGGTCGCGGCTGATTCCCCGAGACAGTGCGGCCCGACCCGTCCCGCTGTGGTATTTCTCGCTGAGCCGGCTGGCCGGCGAGTCGATCAATAATCTCACCCCGACCGCCTCCATCGGCGGTGAAGCCTTCAAGGTCTACCTGCTCCGCCGGCGCGGCATTCGTCCCGAGGTGGGCATGGCCTCGGTGGTGGCCGCCAAAACCGCCCTGACCGTCTCTCAGATCATTTTTATTCTTCTCGGCCTGCCGTTTTTTCTGTTTCGGCTTGGCTGGGGGCTGCACAGCTGGTGGGTGATGGGTCTGCTCATGGCCCTGGCCTGCGGCTTTGTCCTGAGCCTGATCCATTGGCAGCGGCGCGGCCTGATGGAAAAGCTGGTCCGCAGCCTGGGACGCTGGTTTCCGCGCTGGTCCGCCCCGCAGCGCTGGCAAGCCGGGGCGCGGCGTATTGATGTCCTGCTGCTCCAGCTGTACGACAGCAATCCGCGCGCCTTTCTGGTTTCGACCCTGTACCACCTGCTGGGCTGGCTGCTGGGCGCGATAGAAATCTGGGTCATCTTTGCCCTGCTCGGCATACCGGTCGGTCTGATCGAGGCGCTGATCATCGAGTCGATGGTCCAACCCCTGACTGCCGCCGCCCTGGTGATTCCCGGCGCGCTGGGCGTCAGAGAGACCGCCGGGGTCTTCTTGAGTCGTCTACTCGGAATCGATATCGGGGCCGGACTGACCCTGATGGTCCTGAAACGGGCGCGGGAGGCGGTCTATAACGGAATCGGCCTGCTCTTTCTGACCCGCGCCGGCTACACCTGGCGAGCTGAGGAGCACGCCCCGGCGCTGCCCGAGACGCTGCCCTAGGCGCTCCCCCTATGCCGGCTGTGCGTTCTTTGGTATGTAGGGGCGACCCGGAGACAAACACAGTTAGACGCCTTGGCAACGATGATTCCAGACCAGATGCCGAGAGGCGGTGAGCACAGCTGAGGAGAAGGGAATGCGCACGTTGTTCTTAAACCCCCCGGCCTACGACAACTTCGACGGTGGGGCGGGGTCTCGCTATCAGGCAACGCGGGAAGTGTGGTCCTTCTGGTATCCAACCTGGCTGTGTTACCCGGCCGGCATGATTCAGGACAGCCGGGTGCTTGATGCGCCGCCCGAAGGGCTCAATCAAGCCCAGAGCGTCGATATTGCCCAGACCTATGACTTCGTTGTGCTGCATACCAGTACGCCCTCGTTCAAGATGGACGTACAAACCGCAGAGATGATCAAGGACCGTAACCCGGGGGCGATTATCGCCTTTGTCGGCGGCCACCCGACGGCCATGCCCGAGCAGACCCTGCAGGCCTCTACGGCCATTGATATTGCCGCCCGCAAAGAGTTTGACTGGTCGATGAAAGAAGTCGCCGAGGGCCTGGACTGGGGGCAGGTCCGAGGTATCAGCTATCGCAAGAATGGGCAGATTGTGCACAATCTCGACCGGACGCCGATGACCGACGAGGAGTTGGACCGCCTGCCCTTTGTCACCTCCATCTATGCCCGCGATCTGGACTTCCGGAAATACAACAGCCCCTACTGTCAGTACCCGTATGTGTCCCTGTACACCGGCCGCGGCTGCCCGGCGCGGTGTACCTTCTGTCTGTGGCCCCAAGTCACCACCGGCCACTCGTACCGGACCCGCTCGGTCGACAATGTGATCGCCGAAGTCCAGGAGATGACCCGTCTGTTTCCGGGCATGAAAGAGATTTTCTTTGACGATGACACCTTTACGGCCGATCCCAAGCGAGCCCGGGAGATCGCCCGGCGCCTCAAGCCGCTGGGTCTGTGCTGGTCGACCAACTCGCGGGCCAATGTTGACTACGAAACGCTCAAGATCATGAAGGACGGCGGTCTGCGCCTGTTTGTGATCGGCTATGAGTCCGGCAACGCCCAGATTCTGAAAAACATCAGAAAAGGCGTGGCGCTCGAAACCGCGCGGCGGTTTACCAAAGACTGTCACACGCTCGGCATTCTGATTCACGGCACGTTTATCCTGGGTCTGCCCGGCGAAACACGCGACACCATGCGTGAGACCATGCGTTTTGCGCGGGAAATGAACCCCGAGACCATACAGGTGTCGCTGGCCTCGCCGTATCCCGGGACCGCCTTCTACGACCACGCCGTCGAGCACGGCCTGATCAAGCCGGAAGACATGGTGGACGAGACAGGCTACCAGAAATGCGTAATCAACTATCCCCACCTGTCGAGCGAGGAGATCTTCTCGACGGTCGAGCGCTTCTACACCTCGTACTATCTGCGTCCCCGCTACATCCTGAAAGCGGTCAAGAAGATGGCCGCCGATTCCGAGGAGCGCAAACGGATGTGGCAAGAGGGCAAGGATTTCTTCCGGACCATGCGCACCCGGCGTCAGATGACCGGCAAGAGCACCTCATCAGTCGCCTAGGCCGTCTCGGCCGGAGGGGCTGAGGCTGCTCCTCCGTTTGTCTGTCCACCCCATGGTCACGACACTCCTCGCCGCCTTGTCCTGTATCGCGCTGGTGTATTACCTCTTGTCCGTGTACGCCGCCTGGCGGCTGTTTCGGCAGGTCCCGGTCCGCCCGGCCGCCTGTCCGGCGGTCTCCATCCTGAAACCCCTGAAGGGTGTCACGCCCGACTTGTACCAGCATCTGGCCAGTTTCTGTCGGATCGAGTATCCGGTGTTTCAGCTCCTGTTCGGGGTGCGCGATCCGCACGATCCGGCGATTGCGATCGTCCGGCGCTTGCAGCGCGACTTCCCCGAGCGTGATATCGGGCTGGTCGTCAACCCCGAGGTGATCGGCAGCAACTACAAGGTCAGTACGCTGCACGCTCTGTCACAGCGGGCCACCTACGATATTTTCGTGATCAGCGACAGCGATGTGCGGGTCGCTCCGGACTATCTGCACCGTATCATTCCGCCTCTGGGCGGCCCCCAGGTCGGGGTCGTAACCTGTCCGTACCGTAGCGCCACCCGACAGCCCCTGCCCGCTCTGCTCGAATCGGTGCTGATTAACACCGCCTTCATGCCGTCTGTCGTGCTGGCCAGCCAGGTCGAAAAGACGGCCTACGCCTTTGGGGCGACGATGGCGGTGACGCGCTCGTGTGTCGAGGCGATTGGCGGCTTTGTGGCCCTGGCCGACTATCTGGCCGACGATTACTATCTGGGCAACTTTGCCGCCCGAGCCGGCTATCAGGTACGCATCCTGCCGTATGTGGTCGAAACCTATCCCGATGTGGACAGCCTGCGCGGGCTGTTCCACCATCAGCTGCGCTGGGCGCGGACCCAACGCCTGTGTCGGCCGGTCGGCTATGCGGGTATGGCAGTGACCTACGGCACGGTCTGGGCCGGGCTGGGTCTGGTGTCGGGCTGGGCCACTCCCCTGGCCGTCCTGGCCATCCTGACCCTGGCCGTCCGGTGTGTGTCGGCCACGCTGCTGGGACGCTATTTTCTGGGCGTCAAGCTGACCCTGGCGACGTTCGGCTTTGTCCTGCTCACCGATCTCTTGTCGTTCGGTATCTGGGTCTGGAGTCTGGGCGGCAATACCGTCCGCTGGGGCGAGCATACCTTTCGGGTGCGTCGGGACGGCACCATGGTGCTCCTTGACGCCCAAGACGTGGTTCCCGATGTCTCACACGGCGAGACCTTGTAGCGGACCAGGGGACGACGCTCAGGCCAGCGGAGCCTGGAAAGAGGAAACGTGTCAACTCATGGAGAGGAGGGCAGGTTTCCTCTTTTGGTACAGATCCCGGTAGCCGATCAGTTCAATATGCTGGTCTTCAAGCACGCACCGAACGGTCTGGCTGGTCAGGGCGGCCAACTCGGCGTCGCGTCGATAGTCCGGTGTCCAGCGCTGGGCCTCGGGGCAGGGTAGAAAGGCCGGGTGGCAGTACAGTTCGGTGACGCCGGCTTGCAGGCGGGGCAGGAGTTTCAGCAGATAGGGCTCGTCTACCGTGCCGGTCTGGTGGAGACCGAACAGGGCGTCCGGCCAGACGATACCGGTTGCGGCCAGCCTGTGTTCCGCGTAGCCGGCCAGCCGGGTAAACACACCCGACTCCAGGCGTTTACGCAGCCCGGCGCGTGGATCGAGAGCCAGGCTACAGGCCAGATCTTCCCGGGTCAGCCGCATGGCCCGGATGCCATACTCCTCGACCAGCTCCAACAGACTGTGCAAGACAACGGGGTGGAGATGGATGTTGACGTGCCCGTCAATGTGGGCCAGCGGCAGGCCGGTGGCCAGAAAGCGTTCGATCTGCGCCCGGCATTCGTCTCGGATCTGAGACCGGGCGCGGGGTGAGAAGAAGTAGCGCAGTCCGGCCCGGATCGGGTTGTGGAGAAAGTGTCCGGCGCGGTCGGTCAGCTGCGGGATGTGACGCTGGTCCAGGACCGCCCGGCCCTGGACCAGCGTCAGGTGCAGCCCGATCTGGAGGCTGGGTGTAGCCCGGGCCAGCTCGACCGCCCCGCGCCACGCCCGAGCGCTGACCATCAGGCTGGCATTGGTCAGAATTCCGTGCCGATGGGCGTGGAGGATGGCCGCGTTGACCTGCTCGGACAGGCCGAAGTCATCGCCGTTGACGATCAGGCGTTTGTGTCCAGGAGCGGCCATGGGTTGCGGATGCTCTCCGCTTGATGGGCTGGTCATTGTCATTTGCTGTTGCGCCGGGCTCTGCGTTTCAGCGTCTTGAGAGCCACATTGGCCAGGCCGATCACGACCAGCAGGCCGAGCCACAGGCGGGTGGCGGCGTTCATACAGCTGGATACCGACAATGCCGGCCAGCCAACCACACACCGACTCGTACTCTTTGCGCCACGCCAGCCGCCAGCCAAACGGCCGCGTCGTGCCGAGCGCCTGGGGCAGATGGCTCAGGGCTGGGAGAAAGCGGGGCACGGCGACCGCCCGATAGCCCTCGTAGTCCTGGGTGAAGCGCCAGTGCAGGCGGTGTTCTTCGAGCTTGGTGATAGCGTCGTACAGATAGGCAAAGGGCAGCAGGAGGAGCGGATACACCCACGGGTTGTGATACACCACGACCAGACCCAGCACGATAAGGAAATTGCCGGCGTACAGGGGGTGGCGCATCAGGGCGTAGGGGCCGCGTTCGCGCACCCCGAACTTGTCGACCCCGGCATTGCTGCCCCAGGCCCAGGCCCGGACCCACTGACCGAGCAGACACACCGCCGTTCCGACAATGTCGCTGAGCAGATCGAGCCCTGGGCTGGCCAGCGGGTAGGTGGGCGGAAAGAAGATCAGGACCAGGAGAGCCAGCGGAATGGGCAGGCTGCGTCGGTAGCGGCGCAGCCAGGCGGCAAAGCCGGTCTGGATGAGGCCGGCCGGGCGTTCGCGCAGGGGGGGAGGGGGGGATGCCTCCGGTCGCTTGTAGCTGGAGATGATAGCGGATGCAAGCAAAGCCGTTGCTCGGGGTGTATGGCAATCGCTTGGGACTCAAGAGACGAGGCGAGGCTGGCGTCTCAAGTCAACATGACCCCTCTTCTCTGATCGTTACAAGGTCGGCCTCAGATCGTCGTCTCTCGCCAGTTTCGTCCAGGTGCTCACTTTGCCCCGTATAAGCGCTTGATATGCCAGGACTTTTCCAATTGCACGGAAGTAGTACGAGGGCAGGGAGCGGAGGAACGCCCGTTATTGAGGAGCCGCTAGCTGTCGAAAGTACTGGGGGGGAACGAGAGCCTGAGGCATCGCTGTTGACACCTGGGACATCGTTGCATATAGGGGGTCAGTATTTCAGAGGCTGAGGGTCTGTTTTCTCTCTGGGGGCAGTATCATATGAGGAAGACAGAATTGGTCGATTTGCTTTTTACTAAAGGAGGAAGGTGTATGCATAGGTTCATCAAATTCGGTCTGTCTCTGGGTAGAAGCGGTCTCAAAAACCTGTCTGATAAGGTAGAATGGGGGTAAGGTCAAGGACAAGGAGAGGCTGATGGCCCGCCG
>JAGWBB010000056.1:0-8111 GCA_021296095.1 Desulfurellaceae bacterium
CTCCTAGCGCAGGATGCTCGCCCCTTTTTCGACCAGGACCAGCTCTCCCCTCTGGTTGGTAAAGGTGGTCTCGCGCTGGACAAAGATGAGCGGTCCGGAGCGGCCGTCTTTCTGGTAGATATCGGTGATCTTGGAGCGCCCGGTGAGCACGTCGCCGACCCGGATGGGCTGTAAGAACTCGACCTCGACCCCGCCGTCCATCAGCCGCGGCAGGGGCGTGGGCGGAACCGGGAATTTGCCCTCAAAGGGCAGGCCGTCGGGCCGCAGCTGGGTCTCGGCCACCGGCTCGGTCAGGGGTGCCATATAGAACAGCGGCGGGGCGATCAGCCCCCCGTGACGGCTGTTTTTCGCCTGCTCCTCGTCCGTATAGAGGGGATTCGGATCGTCCGTGGCCACCGCAAAACGCAGCACATCGCGGCGGCTGACCTCTATGGTCCAGGGCGGAACTTCGCGGCCGATCCACGACCGGATCTCGTCGGTAATCAGCGATGCGGGCTGGGATTCGGGCTCACGCGCCATGTCGGACTCCACTCCGCATCTTCCTTAGCAGGCTTGGGCCGCTCAGTCTACGAGCCGGCCGCCCGCCCTTGAGGCCGGAGCGGAGGCAAGAGGAAACGTGTCGTCCTTTGACACATGGCTGTTGACACGTTTCCTCTTGTGGGTAGAGTCCCGGCATGATCGAATTTGCCCACAGCTTTTTGCTGATTTTTGCCCAGCTGGCCTTCGGCGGACTGTTCGGTCTGAGCATCCCCGGTTTTCACGAGATCGAACGCGGATTCTTCAAGTCCACCGGCTGTGTCTACCTGGGCTGTGGCTGGGTCTTTTTTGTGGGCAAAACCTATCTGGTGGTGTCCGCCCAGGCCGAGGCGCTGGCGGGCCTGCGTGGCTGGGAAATCGGGCTGTGGCTGATGTTTTGCTGCGGCTTCAGCGTGTATGTCGTCAGCCTGTGGGGCGAGGCTATCGTCCTGCGCGCGCGAGCCTATCTGTTCGCCCTGGTGGCCGGACTGGTGGCCCTGGTGGTGAGCGCCAGCGCCTATTGCAGCGCGCCTTTGGTGTCGGTCGAAACGCTGCTGTACCCGCTCAGCCTGCTACTGTCGGCCCTGATGCTCGGGGCGGTGGCGACCGGCATGTCGCTCGGCCACTGGTATTTGATTGAGCTTGACCTGTCGCTCGATCCGTTCAAACGCACCTTCAATTTTTACGCCGGCACGCTGGTCGTCCACCTCGGCGTGCTGCTGGTCGCGGTCGGGCTGTTGTTGCTGGTCGGCCAGCAGGCCAGCGTGGCCCGGCTGGCCAGCCTGTGGACCGACCATCAGGCCCTGCTGTGGATGCGGCTGGGCCTGGGCCCGCTGGCCTCCCTGCCGATTGCCTACATGATCTGGCGGACCCTGCAGATTCCGCAGACCATGGCGGCCACGGGCCTGTTCTATGTGGCGATTCTGGCCGCGATTGTGGGCGAGTTTTTGGGGCGTTTTGTCCTGTTTCGGACGGCCCTGCCTCTGTAAGGCCTACAGGTCGTAGACCTTGATCACCGTCACCCGCAGACCGTGCGAGGTCCAGCCCACGTCAAAGCCGACCTGCATGCCCTCAAACAGGAAGCGCAGGTCGTGACGCGGCGCGCCGAGCAGCGTCACATAGGCGAACACGAACGGGAAGGTCTTGCCGGACCGGCTCCGAATCAACCCGGTCTCATTGTTCCAGGAGATATTGTGGATAACGCCCTGGTAGAAGCGATCGAGAGGGGTGTCGTGTTCCACGGCTCAGGCAAACAGCATTTCGTGCATGGCACTGCCGGCCGGGACCATGGGGAAGACCCCCTCGGCCGTGGGGATGACCGCGTCAACCAGAACCGGCCCGGGCTCAGCAAAGGCCGCCTGCAGGGTGGCCGACAGCTCGGCCGCGCGCTCGACCCGGAAGCCCTTGGCCCCATAGGCCTCGGCGAGTTTCACGAAATCGGGCATGGCGTCCATGTACGAGTGGGAGTAGCGCTCTTCGTAGAACTTCTCCTGCCACTGGCGGACCATGCCCAGGTAGTGGTTGTTCATGATCACGACCTTGACCGGCACCTGATACTGAACCGCGGTGGACAGTTCCTGGATGTTCATCTGAATACTGCCGTCGCCGCTGATGACGACCACCTCGCGCTCGGGTGCGGCAAAATGCGCCCCAATGCCGGCCGGCAGGCCGTAGCCCATGGTGCCCAGGCCGCCGGAGGTGAGCCACGAGCGCGGGTGTTTGAACGGCATCATCTGAGCCGTCCACATCTGGTGCTGGCCCACGTCGGTGACAATCACCGCCTCGCCACGGGTCAGCTCGGCAAGGCCGTCAATGAGCTGGCGCGGTTTGATCGTGCCGTCCGGGCTGTGTTTCTCGTAGGGCAGCGGTTTTTCCGCCTTCCAGTCCATGATCTGGCGATACCACTCGGCCCACAGCCGTTGGCGGGGCGCCAGGCTCTCCTGGCTTTTGACCTTTTTGAGCATGGACCTGAGGACGGTCTTGATATCGCCCACGATCGGCACGTCAACCTTGATGTTCTTGCTGATCGACGACGGGTCGATATCAATATGGATGATGGTCTTGGCGTTGGGCGCAAAATCCGCCACCCGACCTGTCACCCGGTCGTCAAAACGGGCGCCGATGGCGATTAACACGTCACAGTGGTAGACGGCCATATTGGTCCAGTAGCCACCGTGCATGCCCAGCATGCCGAGGTGGAGCGGATCGTCGGTCGGAATCGTGCCCAGGGCCATGACCGTTGGAGTGACCGGAATCTTGAGGCCGCGCACCAGTTCGGTGAGTTCCGGCGCCGCCCCGGACCACTGCACCCCACCGCCCACATAAAACAGCGGGCGCTCGGCCTCCTCAATCGCGTGCAGCGCCTTCTCGATCTGGCGCTCGTTGCCCTTGAGGGTCGGCTTATAGCCCCGGATATCGACATGATCGGGATACACGAACGGCGCCTCATCGGTCTGGATATCCTTGGGCAGATCGACCAGCACCGGTCCGGGACGGCCCGTGCCGGCAATATAGAAGGCTTCTTTCATCACCCGGGCGATATCCCTGACATCGCGGACCAGGTAGTTGTGTTTGGTGCACGGCCGGGTAATACCGGTCACATCGGCCTCTTGAAACGCGTCATTGCCCAGCATGGCGCGCGACACCTGACCGGAGAGGACGACCATGGGGGTTGAGTCCATGTAGGCGTCGGCAATGCCGGTAACCGTATTCGTCGCGCCCGGGCCGGAGGTGACCAGGACAACGCCGGGCCGCCCGGAGACCCGCGCATAACCCTCGGCCATGTGCGAGGCGCCCTGTTCGTGGCGGACCAGCACATGGCGCAGGTGGGGATTCTGAATCAGGGCGTCATAGGTCGGCAGAATGGCGCCGCCGGGATAGCCAAAAATGGTATCGACGCCCTCGGCCAGCAGACTTTCGATCACGATTTGTGCACCGCTCAGCTTGTTCATGCCTGTACTCCGCGTCATGCGTTCGGTATTCCGGGAATCATATAAGCTGCGAATAAAAAAGGCAAGAAAGCCGAATTTTCTGAATTTTCTCTTGACACAAGCCAATTATATTCGTTATTTATTCGGCCTTGCACTGAAAATTCCTTACAAAGAGAGAATGCATGAGCCTCGACAGCCTTGACCGGCATATTCTTTCCCTGCTCCAGGAAAATTGTAAGCTGTCTCTGAACAGGATTGGAGAGCGGGTCGGGCTGTCCGCCCCCTCGGTGGTTGACCGGATCAGAAAGCTGGAGGAAAATGGCGTTATTCGGGGCTATACGGCGGTGCTCGACGCCCGCAAGCTGGGCAAGGATATCACCGCCTTTATCGGCGTCTCGATCCACCATCCAAAACTGATCCAGACCTTTGAGAAAGACATTGATCGCTTTGAGGAGGTCCAGGAGTGTCACCATGTCACCGGTGAGTACACCCTGCTGCTCAAGGTCAAAACCGATAATACCTCAGGGCTCGAAGAGTTGATCCGCCAGATTCGCTCCATCGACGGGGTTGACCACACCGAGACCTCGGTCGTGCTGTCAACGCATACCGAGGGGCTGTGGTTGAACCTCAAACAGGACGCTCTGGTTGCCCAACTCGACTCCAAAGATGGGCCCGAATCGGTCGTGCCTCTACGCGCCAGAAGAGGAGCCTGAACATGTCACGCCACAATCATCATCCCCCCATTAAGAAGAGTGTATCATCCATGCCCGCCAAGCAGGGCTTGTACGACCCGGCGTTTGAGCACGACGCCTGCGGTATCGGCTTTGTTGTCAACATCAAGGGCCACACATCCCACCAACTCGTCAAGCAGGCCCTGACCGTCCTCGAGAACCTCGACCATCGCGGAGCGTGCGGGTGTGAGGAAAACACCGGCGACGGGGCCGGGGTATTGATGCAGGTGCCGCACGGTTTTCTGCGGGCGGTGTGCGCCGACATGCAGCTGCCCGGGCCGGGCCAGTATGGGGTGGGCATGATCTTTTTGCCGCCGGACGCCGAGCAGCGCCGGGCGTGCGAGCAACGCTTTGAGGCGGTCGTGCGGGCCGAGGGCCAAACCGTCCTGGGCTGGCGTGATGTGCCGACCGACGATAGCGAGCTGGGCAAGACGGCCAGGGCGTGCGAGCCGTTCATCCGACAGATTTTTATCGGCCGGAGCGCCGATCTGCCGAACGATATGACCTTTGAGCGCAAGCTGTACGTCATCCGGCGCCAGATCACCAACGCGATCCGCTACGGCGACGTGGCGGGCGGGGAATTTTTCTATGTGCCCAGCCTGTCGTGTAAGACCCTGATCTACAAAGGCATGCTGACCCCGCGCCAGGTCACCAGCTTCTACCCCGACCTGTCCGACCCGCGCATGGAGACGGCGATCTGTCTGGTCCACTCGCGTTTCAGCACCAACACCTTTCCCAGCTGGGAGCGCTCCCACCCGTACCGTTACATCATCCACAACGGCGAAATTAATACCCTGCGCGGCAACGAGAACTGGATGCACGCCCGGCAGTCCATGCTGGCCACCGAGCTGTTTGGCGACGACCTGGCCAAGATTTTTCCGATTATTCTGGAGGACGGCAGCGATTCAGCCAAATTTGACAACTGTCTGGAGTTTCTGGCTCTGAGCGGTCGTTCCCTGGCCCACGCGATGATGATGATGATCCCCGAACCGTGGGAAAACCATGACAGCATGGACCCGGCCAAGCGGGCCTTCTACGAATATCACAGCAGCCTGATGGAACCCTGGGACGGTCCGGCCTCGATTGCCTTTACCGACGGTCTGCGCGTCGGCGCCGTGCTCGACCGCAACGGGCTGCGGCCCTCGCGCTACTACGTTACCAAAGACGACTTGGTGATTATGGCCTCGGAGGTCGGCGTGCTGGAGGTCGAGCCCGAGCGGGTACTGGAAAAGCGCCGCCTGCAGCCGGGCCGGATGTTCCTGGTCGATACCGAGCAGGGCCGTATCATCAGCGACGAAGAACTCAAGCAACAGATTGCCACCGAGCACACCTACCAGGACTGGCTGGACGCCAACCTGGTCCATTTCGAGGATCTGCCGGATCTGGACGATCCTCAACCGGCCTACGATCACCAGGCCAGCCTGCAACGCCTGCAGGCCTTTGGCTACAGCTTTGAGGATCTACGCATTAACATCGGTCCCATGGCCGTCAACGGCATCCAGCCGGTCGGCTCGATGGGAACGGACACGCCGCTGGCCGTGTTATCCGATAAGCCCCAGCTGCTGTACAACTATTTCAAGCAGCTGTTCGCCCAGGTGACCAACCCGCCGATTGATCCGATTCGGGAAGAACTCATCACCTCAACGACCCTGACCCTAGGATCGGAAGGCAATCTGGTCGAGCCCCAGCCGGTCAGCTGCCGGCAGCTACGCCTGCCAAGCCCGATCCTGAGCAACGGCGAGCTGGAAAAGCTGCGCCGCCTCGACCAGGACGGCCTGCACGTCACAACCTTGCCGATCCTGTTCAAGGCCACCAGCGGCAGAGCCGGGCTCGAACAGGCCCTGGAGGCATTGTACAAGGCTGCCGATGGGGCCATTGCCGATGGGGCGACGATCCTCATTCTGTCCGACAAGGGCGTGGATCGTGAGCACGCGCCCATCCCGGCCCTGCTGGCCTCGTCCGGCCTCCACCATCACCTCATCCGAACCGGCACACGAACCCGGGTCGGCCTCGTCCTGGAGTCCGGCGAACCGCGCGAAGTCCACCACTTCTGCCTGCTGCTCGGCTACGGCATCCAGGCATTTAATCCGTACATGGCCTACGAATGCCTGAATGACATGATCGGCCAGGGCCTGCTCAAGGACATCAGCTATGACAAGGCGGTCGCCGGGTATAAAAAAGCCGTGGTCAAAGGGGTGGTCAAGGTCATGTCAAAGATGGGTATTTCGACCATCAAGTCCTACTGCGGGGCGCAGATCTTTGAAGCCGTCGGCCTGGGCCAGGAGCTGATCGATACCTATTTTACCTGGACCCCGTCCCGGGTGGGTGGGGTCGGTCTTGAGGCTATTGCCGAAGAAGCCGAGCGCCAACACGCCAAAGCTTTTCCCGATATTTCGGTCAACGGCCGCACCCTTGAGGTCCACGGCCAGTACCAGTACCGCAAAGACGGCGAGCTGCATCTGTTCAACCCGCGCACGATTCATCTGCTGCAGAAAGCCTGTCGCACGAACGATTACGCCACCTTCAAACAGTACTCGGGCCTGATTGACGATCAGTCCGAACAGCTGGCCACCCTGCGCGGCCTGCTCGGCTTCAAATACGCCCCCGAACCGATTCCGATTGACGAGGTGGAGCCGGTTGAGGCCATCACCAAGCGGTTCAAAACCGGGGCCATGTCCTACGGCTCGATCAGCAAGGAAGCCCACGAAGCCCTGGCCATCGCCATGAACCGGATCGGCGGCAAGAGCAACACCGGCGAAGGCGGGGAAGACCCGGCGCGCTACGTCCCGGACTCCAACGGCGACTCGCGCAACAGCGCCATCAAACAGGTGGCGTCGGGCCGCTTTGGCGTCACCAGCTATTATCTGACCCAGGCCAAGGAACTCCAGATCAAGATGGCCCAGGGCGCAAAACCGGGCGAGGGCGGTGAGCTACCGGGCCGCAAGGTCTACCCCTGGATTGCCAAAGTCCGGCTGTCCACACCCGGCGTGGGACTCATCTCGCCACCGCCCCACCACGATATCTATTCGATTGAGGATCTGGCCCAGCTGATCCACGATCTCAAGAACTCCAACCACTACGCCCGGATCTGTGTCAAGCTTGTCTCCGAAGTCGGAGTCGGCACAATTGCCGCCGGGGTGGCCAAGGGCCACGCCGATGTGGTGTTGATCAGCGGCCATGACGGCGGCACCGGCGCCTCGCCCCAGACCAGCATCAAACACGCCGGCCTGCCCTGGGAGCTGGGCGTGGCCGAGACTCATCAGACCCTGGTCCTGAACGACCTGCGCAGCCGCATTGTGGTCGAAACCGACGGCCAGCTCAAAACCGGACGCGACGTTGTGGTAGCGGCCCTGCTGGGCGCCGAAGAGTACGGCTTTGCGACCACCGCCCTGGTCACCCTGGGCTGCATCATGATGCGGGTCTGCCACCTCGACACCTGCCCGGTCGGCGTGGCCACCCAAAACCCGGTCCTGCGCAAAAAATTCATGGGCGACCCAGGCTATGCGGTCAACTTCATGCGCTTCATCGCCCAGGAGATGCGCGAACTCATGGCCCAGCTCGGCTTTCGCACCGTCAACGAAATGATCGGCCGCACCGACCGACTTGAGGTCAGGCGCGCGGTTGAGCACTGGAAGGCCCAGGGTCTGGACTACACCGATATTCTGTACCAGCCCCAGCTCGGTCCGGAAATCGGGCGCTACTGTCAGATCGACCAGAACCACGGCCTGGAGAAAGCGCTCGACAACACTGCCCTGCTCGAGCTGGCAAAGCCGGCCCTGGAGCGGAGCGAACAAGTCCGCCACACCCTGCCGATCAGAAATACCAACCGGGTGGCGGGCACGATTCTGGGCAGCGAGCTGACGCGGCGGTTCGGTCCCGAGGGTCTGCCCGAAGATACGGTCCACTTCCATTTGCAGGGTTCGGCGGGCCAGAG
>JAGWBB010000056.1:8218-13093 GCA_021296095.1 Desulfurellaceae bacterium
GACAACATCATCATCGGCAACGTGGCCTTCTATGGCGCGACCAACGGTGAAGCCTATATCCGAGGCATGGCCGGCGAGCGTTTCTGCGTCCGCAACAGCGGCGTGCGAGCCGTTGTCGAGGGCGTCGGCGATCACGGCTGCGAGTACATGACCGGCGGCCGGGTCGTAGTCCTGGGCCAGACCGGTCGCAACTTCGGGGCCGGCATGTCGGGCGGTGTCGCCTACATCTATGACGCGGCGGGAGATTTTCGCGACCGCTGCAACCTGGAGACCGTCTCCCTCCAAGCCCCGACCGCCGACGACCTGGACGAGATCGAAGCCATGCTGCGCCGTCACGCCGGCTACACCCACAGCGAACAAGCCCTGCAAGTGCTGGCGACCTGGACCACCGCTGCGGCCCGCTTCGTGAAAGTCATGCCCAAAGACTACCAGCGCATGCTCGAAGCCATACACCGGGCCGAGCAGGCCGGGCTGGCCGGTGAGGACGCGGTGATGGCCGCCTTTGAGGCCAACAAGAACGACGCCGCCCGGGTGAGCGGCAATTAGGGGCACGAGCAGCATGATTCCCTGCTGAAGGAGTAGAGCAGCGACATGGGTAAGCCAACCGGATTTATGGAATTTCAGCGCCAGCTGCCGGCCGACCGTTCCCCCCTGGAACGGATCGACGACTGGCACGAGTTTCACGACCACCTGCCCGTGGACACGCTCCAGGAGCAGGGCGGGCGTTGCATGGACTGCGGCATTCCCTTCTGCCACACCGGAACCCTGATCAGCGGTATGGCCTCGGGCTGTCCCTTGAACAATCTGATCCCCGAGTGGAACGATCTGGTCTACCGCGACCTGTGGAAAGAGGCGCTGGAGCGCCTGCACAAGACGAATAATTTCCCGGAGTTCACCGGCCGGGTGTGTCCGGCGCCGTGCGAGGGCTCGTGCGTGCTGGGTATCACCAACCCGCCGGTCACGATCAAAAACATCGAGTGTTCTATTGTTGACCGGGGCTTTGCCGAGGGCTGGGTCGTGGCCGAGCCGCCGGAAAAACGCAGCGGCAAAAAAGTGGCCGTGATCGGCTCCGGGCCGGCCGGGCTGGCCTGCGCGGCCCAGCTCAACCGGGCCGGTCATTGGGTGACCGTCTACGAGCGGGCCGACCGGATCGGCGGTCTGCTGATGTACGGCATCCCCAACATGAAACTGGACAAGAACCTGGTCCAGCGTCGGGTCAATCAACTGACCGCGGAAGGGGTGCGGTTCGTCACTAGTACCGCCGTTGGCACGGATGTGTCGGCCAGCCAGCTGCGTGAGGAGTTCGACGCCCTGGTCCTGTGCTGCGGCGCAACCAAGCCCCGTAATTTTCCGATTGAGGGCCGCGATCTCGAGGGCATTCACTTTGCCATGGAGTTTCTGCACGCCAACACCAAGAGCCTGCTCGACTCCCAGCACGCCGACGGCGCCTACATTTCGGCTGCCGACAAGCACGTGATTGTCATCGGCGGCGGCGATACCGGCACCGACTGCGTCGGCACCTCCATGCGCCACAAGTGCAAAAGCCTGACCCAGTTTGAAATTCTGCCCCGTCCGCCGGACGAACGCCAGACCGATAACCCGTGGCCGGAGTGGCCCCGCATCTTCCGCGTCGATTACGGCCAGGAAGAGGCCCAGGCGCGGTTTGGCGCCGACCCGCGGGTGTTCCTGATCCAGACCGAAAAGTTTGTCGGCGACGAAAACGGACGGGTCAAGGAACTCCACACCGTTGAGGTCGAGTGGACCAAAAACGAAAACGGCGCCTTCATTCCCAAGAACATTCCGGGCACCGAAAAGGTCTGGCCGGCCGACCTGGTGCTCCTGGCCATGGGTTTTTTGGGACCGGAGGACCCCATCCTGGAAGAGCTGGACGTTGAGCGCGATGGCCGCTCAAACGTGAGCGCCGAGTACGGCAAATACGCCACCAGCGTCGAAGGCGTGTTTGCCGCCGGCGACGCGCGGCGCGGCCAGAGTCTGGTTGTGTGGGCTCTCCACGAAGGGCGGAGCGCCGCACGGGAGTGTGACCGCTACCTGATGGGCCGCACCGACTTGCCCTAAGCTGTCCCCTTGAGTCGCCCCGGCGCATCGCGTACAAAAAAGGAAGTCTCGACCCACAAGGATGTAAGATTATGAAGCCAGTCATCGTCTACACCACCCTGTTCTGTCCCTACTGTACAGCGGCCAAGTCGCTGCTGACCAAAAAAGGCGTGCCGTTTGAAGAGATCGACGCGACCGGCAACTCAGACCTGCGCCAAGAGATCATGGAACGGTCCGGTCAGCACACGGTCCCGCAGATTTTTATTGGCGAACAGTCGGTCGGCGGCTTTTCCGAACTGAACGAGCTGGACATGTGCGGGGAGCTTGACGAGCTGTTGGCGGACTGAAGACCGGCCTGAAATAAGGAGGAAACGCGATGGCCCTGTATCTCGACGAGGTGTGGCTGAAAGACCCGAGTCCGGAACGGATGAAGGAATTTACCAAGCTCATTGGCGCCGCAGCCAAAAGCCCGGCCTCAATTGGCGCGCCCCAAGAGGTCCGCTTTGCCGGTGGCCCGTGGTTCTCGAACGAAGAGCCCAAGGTCATCTTTCTGGTCGATATTCCCGACCATACCCCGACCTTTCAGATATTCGGCAAGATCGTCTCAAGCGGTCTGGTCGAAAAGCGCCGCCTGACCCCGATTGTGGAATGGGATGAGGTGGAGAAGATGGTCGAACAGCTGTGAAAGACGCGTCGGGCGGCAGGGAAATCCCTACGCCTGACACCGGTCTTCAGGCCGACACCTCACATACCTCGCACCCCTCAGGATTGTTCTGCTCGGCCAGAACACGGTCCTCCTCGAACTGATACTGCGGCGTGTCATGTCGCTCGACGCGTGTATCGCCGTCGTTTGAGGCCGTCTCTTTCCAGCCGTCCCCGTGTGACCAGCGGAAGGGCAGCATCTTGATAGCGCCCGGCGTCGTCAGCTCAGTAAAGCCTGCCAGCGCCTGGCGCAGAATGTCTCGCTGCAACTGAGGTTGATGCGGCTCGCCGGTGGTGTGGCCCAGGGGAAAATCGAGAAAGGCAGCCCTGGGGGGATTCGCGGCTTGCATGATATCGAGGGCGCTGCCCATGCTGAGCGTCGGGATACCGGCAGCCTCGGCGTTGCGGGCGATCAGTCCCACGGACTGATGACACACTGGTCAAACCGGGACGAGCAGCGCGGCATCGACTCTTTCGGCCAGCAGGAGCGCGGTCAGCTGCGGAGCCAACTCGTCGCGCACCCGCCGCGAGGAGTAAATCCCGCCCATGAAGGTGTAGGCGTGGTCGGCCAGCTCGCCAATCAGGCCTTCTTTGACTAGGCTGCGCAGCGTGTCAATGGGGAACACCACGTTGGCATCTTTTCGGGCGTCGGTCTGGTCATAGGCGAAGTGCGCTGTTCGGAGATCGCTCGTTTTCACGTCGGTGGGAATCGCCCGGAAGGACAGATCGTCTTTAAAGTGGAAGGCGACCTGGCCCTTCATGTACAGTCCGCCGGACGCGATCAAACCCAGACGGCATTCGGATAGCGGCTTGCGCAGGGGTGTCCACGGCGGGGTATCGGGGTTGTGGACCCATTTGTACGGCGTATAGCCGAGCTTGGAATAATTGTCGGTAATGCGGGTAATGTAATCGACCGTTTGCGGCATGGTGTCCTCCGAGGGTCTTAATTTGACGATTTTTCCGACGGAATGCAACGGCAGACACGCTTGCACGGCTGCCGAGAACCGGCTAGGCTCCCGGCGTTCGACACACAACGACGACCAGGAGGGCACAGGCATGAAATTGGGACTTTTTGGCATCAACATGGGTATCGCCAGCAACCCGGACGTAGCTGTGCGGGTTGCCCAGGCGGCCGAAGCGGCCGGTTTTGAGTCGGTCTGGACCGGTGAGCATGTGGTCCTGCCCGACCCCCAGGCTCCGCCCTCCCCGCTTCCGCCCCACCATCCGATGCTCGACCCGAGCGTAGCCCTGGCCTTTATTGCCGGTCAGACCCAAACGGTCAGGCTCGGCACCGGCATCATCATCCTGCCCCAGCGCAACCCCCTGGTGCTGGCCAAAGAACTGGCCAGTCTGGACGTGGTGTCCGGCGGGCGGCTGATCTTTGGCCTGGGCATCGGCTATCTCAAGCCGGAGTTTGACGCGCTGGGGATTCCGTTCAGCCACAAGGGGCCGCGGTCGATTGATTATCTGGAGGCCATGAAGGCCGTCTGGACCCAGGACAAGCCCGCCCACCAGGGTGAATTTGTCTCGTTTGGTGATATTCAGGCTCACCCCCAACCGGTCCAGAAGCCCCACCCGCCGGTGGTCTTTGGCGGCCATACCCCGCAGGCCTACGAACGCAGCGTGCAGCACGGCAACGGCTGGTTCGGCTTTGCCCTCGATGTCGAGGCCACGGCCACCTGCCTGGACGGGCTCAGACACGCCGCCCAGCAGGTCGAACGTCCGGCCGAGTTGGGCAGCTTGGAAATCAGCGTCACGCCCAAGGGCCGACTCGACGCCGACACGGTCAAACGCTTTGCCGACCTCGGCGTTGACCGGCTGATTCCGTTCAAAGCCGCCAAGACCGAGGCGGACTGGATCGACTACGCCAAGCAAACGGGCGACGAGCTGATCGGCAGGAGCTGAAAAAGCCGAGAGGGGCTCGCCTCACCCTTCGTTTGAGAAGGTGGCGAGGACCGGGGCGTGATCCGACGCTCCCTTGCCTTTACGCGCCTGGCGGTCGATCTGCACCCCGGTGCAGCGCCGGGCCAGGGTCTGGGTCACCAGGATATGGTCGATGCGCAGCCCCTGGTTCTTCTGAAAGGCGAGCTGCCGATAGTCCCACCAGCTGTACAGTTT
>JAGWBB010000056.1:13299-16951 GCA_021296095.1 Desulfurellaceae bacterium
TAGGTGTACTTGTCGCTACCAACGGCCTGACCGTTTGGCACGTAGACGCACATGATCCGCAGGTCGGCGAGCCGAGCCGACAAAAAACGGGCTTCGGGCTCGTCGTCATCGTCGTCAAAACGCCGGACGATATCGCTTGGCTCGGCGCGGGAGAGCAGGGCCACCCCGTTATACGTCTTTTGCCCACAGGTGGTGACCCGGTAACCCAGGGCCTCAAAATCGGCCCGGGGAAACACCTCGTCAGTGACTTTTGTCTCTTGCAGACACAGCACCTCGGGCTGATGGGTCTCCAACCAAGCCAGCGTCCGGTCTTTGCGGGCGCGGATGGAATTGACGTTCCAGCTTGCAATAGACGTAGGAATCGACGCTGGCATGGATCAGGCGTGTGGCGAGCTATCAACAGCGGCACTACCTTGCCCGTCGGACAGAGTCGGACCAGCGCCGGCTGTAGTGAGGGGCAAGGGCACGGCAAAACGCGGCAAGCTGCCTAAGACGATGTCTCGGCTGCCTCGTGGTCGGGCTGAAGGGCCGGCAGCAGAGTCCCTTGGGCGCCGATCCGGCCATACGTGAGCCCGGCCAGGGCCGGCACGG
The DNA here is from genome assembly GCA_021296095.1 of Desulfurellaceae bacterium. NCBI lineage: Bacteria > Pseudomonadati > Campylobacterota > Desulfurellia > Desulfurellales > Desulfurellaceae > Desulfurellaceae bacterium. The sequence continues at coordinate 13,891 of JAGWBB010000056.1, forward strand.
CCGCGCTCAGCTCGGCGAACACCTCACTGATTGATACGCTATCCGGGCCGTCGAGCCTGGTGCTGAGCAACGCCAGGGCCTCCCAGCCCGTCTTGACTTCGCCCGGCGGGGGAAAAGCCTGACGCAGGCGCTGGATCCGACCGGCGTAGTTGATACAGCTGCCGTCGGTCTCGGGAGCCGTGGCGATCGGCAACACCAGATCCGCATACTCGGTCGTGTCGGTGTAGTCGGTGTCCAGCAGGATGACCGTGGCCTCGCCCAGGGCAGCGTCTACCACAGCCTGGCCCAGGGCGGCGACAAGGTCGACGCCAAAGACGAACAAGACCCTGATCTTGCCCTGGCCAACTGCGCTCAGGATTTGCTCGGCCTCGCCACCCCCGTTCAGCAGGCCCAGGGTTTTGAGGCCGCGCGTATTGGGGTTCTTATCGGCCCGGATCAGCAGATCGTCGTGAGGCGCGTTGTCGGGCGACCAGGACAGGCCGACGGCCTGTTGGCTGCCCAGCTGTTGGTTGAGAATACGTGACAATAGATGGGCTTCTTCGTTGCTGGCCTTGGCCCCGATGATGGCCGCGACGGCGTCGGGGCCGTACTCAGCCTGGGCACGCTTGACCGTCTCTACCAGGCGCTGGACGGCCTCATCCCAGGAGGCTTGGCGGAAGGCTGTCTCAGCCCGAACCAGGGGGTGCAGGATACGGCTCTCCTGCTGAAACGCCTGGTACGACAGCCGACCCTCGTCGCACATCCAGAACTCGTTGACCTCCATATTCTGACGTGGCCGAAAACGGTACATCTGGCCGCGCCTATGGTAGATATCGATATTGCAGCCGGTCTCACACCTGGTGCAGATCGACTCAGTCTTCTCCAGGTACCAGACGCGCGCCTTGAAGCGAAAATCCTTGGCCGTCAAGGCGCCGACCGGACACACGTCAACGACATTCATGGAGTAGGGATTGTCCAGCGTTTTGCCCGGAAACAGGTCGATATTGCAGTGGTCGCCTCGGTCAAAAATCCCCATCTCACCGGTCTTGGTGACTTCGTCCAGGAAACGGGTGCAACGCGCGCACAGAATGCAGCGCTCCTGGTCGAGCATGACCTGGGGGCCGATCTCGACCGCCTTCTCTTTTTCGACCTTGGCCTCAATCGGCATCTGGCTCTTATACGTCCCGTAATCCATGTAATAGTCTTGCAGCTTGCACTCGCCAGCCTGATCACAGATGGGGCAGTCAACCGGGTGGTTGATCAGGATGAACTCCAACACCGCAGACTGGGCGGCCTTGACCTTGGGGCTGGTGGTATGGATGACCATGCCGTCGTTCACCCGCGTATTGCAGGCGATTTGCAGCTTGGGCATTTTCTCGATTTCGACCAGGCACATCCGGCAGTTGCCCGAGATGCTGAGGCCCGGGTGGTAGCAGTAGTGTGGTACCTCAATCCCCAGGCGCTCGGCCGCCTGGATGATGTTGAGCCCGTCCTCGACCGTAATCTCCCGCCCGTCAATCTCAATCTTTGGCATACGAACCTCACGCAGCCTGGGGCTGGCTGTCAGCCTTTTTGCGCAGCGGACAGCCACCCTCGGTGATATGGGCCACGAATTCGTCGCGGAATTTACTCAGATAGCTCTGGGTCGGCATGGCTGCGGCGTCGGCCAGCACACACACGGTGTTGCCGGTCATGTTGGTGCAAATCCGGTCAATCAGGTCGATATCGTCGGGCTGAGCGTTGCCCTCTTCGAGTCGGACCAACAGCTTGTGCAGCCAGCCGGTGCCCTCTCGGCACGGCGAACACTGGCCGCACGACTCGTGGTGGTAGAAGCGGTCGATGATTTCGAGCGCCTGGACCATACAGGTGTCTTCGTCCATGACGATGATCCCGGCCGTGCCCAGAAAAGCGCCGATCGCCCGCATGGAATCGAAGTCCATGTTGACGTCGATCTCGTCCGGGGTGAGGATGGGAAACGACGAGCCGCCCGGCATGACGGCTTTCAGTTTCTTCCCACCCAGAATGCCCCCGGCGTGGTCATAAATGACCTCGCGCAGCGGCATGCCCAGCGGCAGCTCGTACAACCCCGGCTTTTCGACGTGACCGCTGACACAGTAGATCTTGGGGCCTGGGCCGGTCTCCGGACCGATGGCCTTAAACCACTCCGGGCCGTGCCCGATGATGGACGGCACGCAGGCCAGGGTTTCGACATTCTGGACAATCGTCGGACAGCCGAACAGGCCGTACACCGCAGGAAAAGGCGGTTTGATGCGCGGATAGGCGCGCTTGCCTTCGAGGGACTGGATCAGGCCGGTCTCTTCGCCGCAGATATAGGCTCCCGCCCCGCGGTGTACGTACACGTCGAGGTCAAAGCCGCTGCCACAGATGTCTTTGCCCAGCAAGCCGCGGGCATAGGCCGCCTCAATCGCCTCGTGGAGGCGTTTGGCGCCCAGGGCAAATTCTCCTCGGATATAGATATAGGCCGTATGGGCGTTGATGGCGTAGGCGGAGATCAGAATGCCTTCGAGCAGGACGTGGGTGTTCCACTCGATGAGCGCGCGGTCTTTGAAGGTTCCCGGCTCGCTCTCATCCGCATTGGCGCACAGGTAGACCGGTTTATCCGAGTCTTTTGGCAAAAAACCCCACTTCATGCCAGCCACAAACCCAGCCCCGCCCCGGCCACGCAGATTGGAGTCTTTGACCTGGGCGGTGACGTCTTGCGGCGTCAGGCTGGTGAGGGCCTTTTTAGCCGCGTCATAGCCGCCGTGTTCGAGGTAGACATCAAGCTTGCGGATATCGGGAACATCGAGGTGGCGCAAGAGTACTCTGTCAGCCATGCTTTTCGCCTCGCTTTACTCAGGTGCGGGAAATCGGCAACCGCGTGAACCGACTACGGATTCGGCCCCTCGGGCGTCGTGGGGAGGATAGCCGCCCCGGTTTTCGGTGTCAACGGAGGAGGGCCATCCCCGGCATTTACATTTTGCGCCGCCTCTGGTTTAACAGCCGGCCAGATGATCGAACAACTCACCCTGTGGCTCCACCTGCTGGCCATGACGGTTTTTGTGGGCAGCGCCGTCACCGT
>JAGWBB010000056.1:16983-17647 GCA_021296095.1 Desulfurellaceae bacterium
CTGGCCCAGGGACTGAAAACCTACAACCCGCTCAGCATCGGTGCGCTGGGTCTGATTATCATGACCGGAGCGTTCAACCTGACCGCGTATAAGCAGCAACTCGGCCCGCAATTCTTTACCCTGCTGGGCGGCGTGCTGGGTCTGAAGCTGCTGCTCGTCTTTGTTCTGATTCTGATCAGTACGTCGGCCACGATTGGCATGGGGCATCGCCTGGTTCGCACCGAACTGCGGGGCGAGACCTTTGATCCAACAAAGCTACCCGGTCTGATCAAGCGCGTACAGCTGTTCACCATCCTGACCGTAGCCTTGAGCGCGGCGGTGGTGTGGGTGTCGATGGAGATGAGCGAGCGGGCCGAGACCGTATCGGCAGCGGTGTCGCAGGCGCCGCTGCCCCGGTCGGCGGGGCCGGGCAGCGAGGCACCCAAGCAGGATTAGGCCCGCCTCCGGCTCTCCGGCCGTCCGGGTCGGTCTCAGGAGCCGGACCAGCGCGGCGGTCGCTTTTCCACAAAAGCCGCCACCCCTTCGGCATAGTCGGCCTGGGTAGTCATGTCTCGAATCAGGCTGCCAGCGTTGTCAACGGCCGATTTCGCGTCGCGGTGCAGATCGGTATAGATCTGCCGCTTTGTTTCCCGCAGCGAGCCGGGAGAAACCGTGGCGATCAGGT
>JAGWBB010000056.1:17655-40563 GCA_021296095.1 Desulfurellaceae bacterium
CTCATCGGGCGCCAGGACGGCGTTGACGAGTCCCATCGCATACGCCTCGTCGGTCAGAAACACGCGGCTCGACAGCAACACATCGTTGGCCCGGGTCAGGCCGATCAAACGCGGCAGCAGCCACGACAGACCGAACTCGGCGGGCAGGTTGAGTTTGCCGTGGGCCGTCGTCAGCTTGGCTCCGGTCACGGCAAAACGCAGGTCGGCATAACAGGCCAGGACCAGACCCACCCCGGCGGCCGCGCCGTTGATGGCCGCAATGACCGGCTTGCTCAGACCGAACTGGCAGGCAAAATCCGCGTCAAACTCTGGCCGCACGCCATAGCCGGGCCGGGCCATCTCCTGCGGCGTACCTGGATCGTAGCCGCCCTTGTCCACATGGCCCTCCAGGGCCCGGGAGTCGGCGCCGACACAAAACGTGTCGCCGGCTCCGGTCACGACAATCACCCCCACCGCCGGGTCGTGCTCGGCCTGCTCCAGCGCCCAGCGATATTCGGCGTGCATCCGTCCGGTCCACGAGTTCCTGCGCTGCGGACGGTTCAGGGTCAGCGTCGCAATGCCGTCGGTGACTTGGTAGCGAATAACTTTCAGTTCCATACGTGTTTCCTGTCGTCGGCCAGCAGCCGGCTTAGACGTCGTCAATCTGCTGGAGATAGGCCGGCTCCAGCCCGAACAGTCCCAGGTGACCGTACATGCTGTGGAGCACCCGAAACTCGCTGTTGGGAATGAGCTTGTGCTCGGCTTCGCAGTCGCGCGGCGGAAAGAACATGTCTTCGTCAATGGGCAGGACAAAGACCTTGGCGGTGATGCGGGCCAGGGCCTGAGCCAGATCGCCGCCGGTGTGGCGGCTGACATCACCGCGCTGCCACTTCCAGGCCATGCACAACAGATTGTTCGGATCCATAGGCAGAAAGTAGTGTTCGACAAAGCCGACGATAAAGTCTTCGAGCGATGAGAACCCCAGCTCCCGCCAGGTTTCCTGCTTAAACATCTCGGTGCAGAAACCCATCACCCCCCACAGCCGGGCGTGCCGACGTAGGCCCAGGTGCACGGCGTGCGGGTCGGTGTACCAACCCGTATTCCAGGCCGGGTCCGAGGTGATGGCCTCGGTCAGGGTCTCGACGAACAGAAAGTCGTGCGGAGTGTTTTTGGCCGTACCGGCCAGGGGGGCGGCGCGTTTGACCATATCTGGATAGCGCACGGCCCACTCGTAGGTCTGCTGAGCGCCCATCGAGCCGCCACACACCAGTTCCAGTCGCTCAATCCCGAACTGCTCGGTCACCAGCTTGTGCTGGGCACGTACGTCATCGCCAATCCGTATACGCGGGAAACGGGCCATGTTGAACGGGGCGGGCGTATTGGTCGGCGAACTCGACAGGCCATTGCCGAGCTGGTTGGCGATGATGACAAAATACCGGTCTGGATCAATCGCCCGGCCCGACCCGACGTGTACGTCGGCCATGATCTTGCTCGTGCCCGAGTACCAGGTCGGCAGCAAGATGGCATTACTCTTGTCCGCGTTCAGCGTGCCGAGCGTAGTGTAGGCGAGCTGGCCGGCGTGAAGCGTGCCACCTTCTTCCAGTCCGAAGTCGCCGAGTTGAAAAAGCTGGAAAGGACCGTGCTTGTCCTGGGAGTAGTAGGAGTTGAACAGCTCAGCCATGACGCCTCTCCTTGTTTTCTGTCCTGCGTCGGCAGAGCCCGCTCAGGTCGAAATCTGGCGCAACTGATAGCCAAAACGCGGAAAGTGGACGGTCACCAGCCCGGTCCGTGCATGGCTATGCTGAAGCGCCATACGCACCGCATCAATAGAGACCAGGCTGCCGATACTAGGGTTGGCCTTTCCGTAATCGGTCGGCGTCACCGCGACCGTCTGGCCGAGGGCAGGATCGCCGTCGAACGGTTCGCTCGGTGGCGGTGGCGGCGGGTCGGCGGCGGCGGCCAGGTCCAGCGCCTCAGGCGCACTCATGGGTCGGAAATCCCCGTGCCCCCGGGCTGCAACCCGATCCATCCAGCGTCGTATCGGCTCGGGAATAAGCGCCAGGCGCTGGCCCGACAGCTGGTCCATGACCCACAGCGGGTGGTAGATCACACAGTCGGCCAGCGACATGCTGTCGCCACACACATAGGCACGTCCGTCGCTCAGCATGTCGTGAATCCAGGCCAGCTGGGGACGCAGCTGGCTCAGGTTCTTGTTGGCCGCCGCCTGCCGGTGGGCCAGACCGGGCTCTGGTTTGCCGAGCAGGGCTGCCCGGTCGGCCAGGAAGTCGGGCGTGAAGCGTTCGGCATCGGCGTAGGTACACGAGGTGTAGTTGATGGTGTTACGGGTCAGGATGGCGTCGGTCCAGCGTTCCAGACCGGCAATAAAAGCCCGTTGGGCCGCCACATCCGGCCCGGGATAGAGCGAAGGCTGGGGAAAGCGCCGCTCCAGCTCTTCAATAATCCGTACTGTATCGCAGTAGACCTCGGCTCCGATCTGGAGGGCTGGGGCGCGACGGTAGCCACCGGTGAGCGGCAGGTAGTCCGGCTTGGGCAGGACGGGAGGGATCTCAACCGAGTGCCAGGACAGCCCTTTGAGCCCCAGCACGAGGCGGACCTTTTCGGAGTAGTTGGAGAAATCGTAGTGGTGCAGAATGAGTTCGGCGGCCATAGCCCCTCCCCAGCCTCTTAGTCTGGATTTTGCCCAGCGTCATCCAGGCTGCCTCGTTCTCCTGTGTTCTGTCCAGAGAGCAGGAGCCACTCGCTGAAGTGCTCAATCATGACCCCGATAACGCTCGTTTCCTCCTCCGAGGCAAAGCCGATGTACACATACTCGTCGATGTCTTCCCACACGCTCGGGACAGGGCTATCGACAAAGTACACCGTCAAGGCATCTGCGCCAGGATTGTAGTGAACCCACAGTTGAGCTGGATCGAGTTTCTTGGGGAAATAGCTCTTGACCGACTCGGGGATGCTTATCGACGCCATTGGATCGTCTCTCCCTTTTTCAGCCGTCTGACTCTGTAGGCCGTGATAGCTTCTCCCTGCTCGACCACCACCTTCAGCCATCTTTGCGGGTGCGCCTGGTATGTCCGGTAGTACACCAAACGCCGGGGATCAACAACGTCCTGGGCAATGACGGCAGGCGATTCAATCGTTGTAGCGATCTGGTTTACGTCTGATAGCTCAGGATGTTCCAGGAGAATGTGAGACGTATAGCAGTTTTCTGTCAATCGCACTTTTCGCCCGAGCGGGTCCGTAGCCGTGAAGACAGAGACGCTCATCCTTCAACTGTATCCCAGCTGGCCCACCCTTGCCGCGCGTTATCTTCTCGCCCAGACATCGTACTCGACCAGTGGTGTGGTCTTGGTACGGAGGAAAGTATCAGCTTGACGTTTACCTTCCATGGCAGAGCCAGCTTTGCGGATCGTCGCAATACGCCACCCACTCTCGTCGAGACTACTCTTGACGAGATCAAGGGGGTTAGCACGCCGATCCGGAATACCACCGAAACGGACGACCAACGTGGCCTCATCCGTGCATACCGCCGCTGCATTACGCCAGACCCGGCGTAAGTCGGCCGCAAAGTCTTCAGGGCTTGAGTGAATAACCTGATCCTGTTTGGTATAGTCCACGGTATCAGGGCCACCTACAAACCAGTTACGCAGCCATTGGTCTGGGATATAGGTATTCATCCCGTAGTATGGGGGGGAGGTGATCACCCAATTAAAACGGGAGTCAGGAGTTTCTGGCTGGAGCGCTTCGGCGACGCGACTGTCAGCCAGCCTCACAATCCCTGTCATAGTGGACACAACAGTCTCGTAGTAGCGCTTCGCTCGCCGTTCAATCACAGCAAGAACATCCACCGGGTGCGAGATGGCCCGAATGCGGCGCACCATCTCCGACAAATCGACCGGCAGCGAGGTGCGGGCACCGGTCACACCGGTCACAGACACATAGTAGACAAAGCCGCGGGCCTGGCTGAGGACGGCGCCGGCCCGATCCAGAGAGCTGGTCGGCGCCAGCAGGAAAATGAGGTCGAGATCGTGCGCGTCGGTCTCGCGCTTGAGTTCATCGGCCTCCTCGGGCGGCAGGTCTACGCACAACACGCCGTCCACCCCGGCATCCCGGGCGTCGTGGGCAAAGCGCCGGCCGCCGTAGCGGAAGATCGGATTGTAGTAGGTGAACAGAATGATCGGGATGCTGAGGGAACGACGCAGACGTTGGACTAGCTCAAGAATGCCCGCCAGCGAGGTTCCGCTCCGCAGGGCGCGCTCGGCCGCCCGTTGGTGGGTCGGCCCATCGGCCATGGGATCAGAAAAGGGGACGCCGAGTTCGATGATATCGGCTCCCTGACGGGCGAGTTCGTGAACCAGCTCAAAAGTGGTCTCCAGGTCAGGATCGCCAGCCGTAATATAGGGAATGAGCCCGACTTCCCGGCGCGCGCGCAGGGCGGCAAAGGTGTCGGCGATCCGCGTCATTCCCTGCCCTCTCTCTTGTCGCGCGACTCTTCCACATACCGGGCAACACTTTCCAGATCCTTGTCGCCCCGTCCCGACACGTTAATCACCACCGTCTCCTCGGGCCGCAGGCGCGGCACCAGAGACGCCGCATAGGCGATGGCGTGGGCGCTTTCCAGGGCCGGGATGATGCCCTCGGTCTCGGCCAGCAGCTGGATGGCGGCAACGGCCTCGTCGTCCCTGACCGTGACATACTCGACGCGCCCCCGGTCGTTGAGATGGCTCAGCTCCGGTCCGACCCCGGGATAGTCGAGGCCGGGCGCCAGGGAGTAGGTATCCTGGATCTGGCCCAGCTCGTCTTGCAGCACGTAGCTCTTGCTGCCGTGCAGGACGCCGATGTGGCCGCCGTTGATCGAGGCGGCGTTCTGCCCGGGTCCCAGGCCGCCGGCCTCAACCCCGATCATGCGGACCTGATCCGCCGACAGAAAGGGCGCAAATAAGCCCATAGCGTTGCTGCCGCCGCCCACACAGGCAATCAGATAGTCGGGCAAACGACCGGTCTGTTTGCGCACCTGTCGCCTGGTCTCGCGGCCAATCACCGACTGAAAGTCGCGGACCAGCATGGGATAGGGGTGTGGGCCAGCCACGGTGCCGATCACATAAAACGTAGAGCCGACCTGGGTGATCCAGTCCCGCAGGGCCTCGTTCATGGCATCTTTGAGGGTGCGAGTGCCGGCCGCCACCTCGCGCAGCTTGGCGCCCAGCAGGCGCATCCGAAAAACATTCGGCGCCTGGCGGACAATGTCGTCGCTGCCCATGAAGACCTCGCACTCGAAGCCGAACAGGGCGGCAACGGTAGCGGTCGCAACGCCGTGCTGGCCCGCTCCGGTCTCGGCGATCAGGCGCCGCTTGCCCATGCGTTTGGCCAGCAGAGCCTGACCGATGGTGTTGTTGATCTTATGCGCCCCGGTGTGGCACAGATCTTCCCGCTTGAGATAGACCTTGGCTCCGCCCAGACGCTGGGTCAGACGCTCGGCAAAGGTCAGGGGGGTTGGGCGACCGACGTATTCTTGGCGCAGAGCGCGCAACTCGGTCTGAAACGTCGGGTCACGCCGACACTGACGATACAGAGCCTCCAGCTCAATCAGCGCCGGCATCAGGGTTTCGGCAACGTAGCGTCCCCCGTACGGACCAAAGTGACCACGGCTGTCAGGCTGTCTTGGCATACTGGATAAAGGCGCGGAGTTTGTCGGCATCCTTCTGGCCTGGGGCACACTCCACGCCGCTGGCGACATCGACCGCCCAGGGCTGTACGGTGCGGATTGCCGTAGCGACGTTCTCGGGCGTTAAGCCACCGGCCAGAATAAGACGCAGGCGCTGGTCCTCGGGCAGCCCGGCCAGCCGGGACCAGACAAAGCTGGTCCCGGTCCCTCCGTATCGGCCCGGACGGTAGGTGTCAAGCAACACATAGTCGGCCGGGTGGGTGGACCAGTCCGGGAGCAGGGGCTCAGCCCCGACCCGCAGAGCTTTAATCGTTTTCTGTTGCCAGCCACGGCAGTCTGGCGCGGTTTCATCGCCGTGGAACTGGACGGCGTGCAGGCCGAGTCGCTCGGCCAGTGCCGCCACCTGGTGTCGCGGAGCGTTCACAAACACCCCGACCCGCCAGACCGTGGGCGGGAGAAGAGCACAGATGGCCCGGGCGGTCGGCTCGGACACGTAGCGCGGGCTAGGCGGGTAGAAGTTGAGGCCGATCAGATCGGCGCCAGCCTCGACCGCCAGACGCGCGTCATCAACATTGGTAATGCCGCAGATTTTAACCCGGATCGTCATCTGACGCTGAGAGAGACGCGGCTCACGGGGCAGCCCGGAGCATCGCCCGGAGGGGTTCGCCAGGGTCTGGGGCGGCCATGAAGGTCTCGCCGATCAAAAACGCCCTGGCGCCCCGCGCTTCGAGTCGGTCCAGTTGCTCGGCCCGTGACAGACCGCTCTCTGACACCACAGTCACGTCGGGCGGAATATGCCGCAGCAGACGTTCAGTCGTCTCGATGCTGGTCTGAAACGTGCGCAGATCGCGGTTGTTGATGCCCAGCAGCGAGACCTGGCAGGCCAGGGCGCGTTCAAGTTCGGCCTCGTCATGCACCTCAACCAGACAATCGAGCCGCAGAGAGTCGGCCAGCGCCGCCAACTCCTGGAGCTGGGTGTCTGACAGAATGGCGACGATCAGCAGGATGGCGCTCGCCCCATACGACCGGGCTTCATACACCTGATAGGGATCGAACACAAAATCCTTGCGCAGCAGCGGGAGACCGACATGCTCGCGAATCAGGCCTAGATAGTCGAGATGCCCCTGAAAGAACTTCTGATCGGTCAGCACCGAGATGGCGGCGGCACCGGCTGCGGTATAGGTGTGGGCCAGCCGCAGCGGGTCAAAGTCCGCCCGGATGACGCCCTTTGACGGTGAGGCCTTTTTTACCTCGGCGATAATCGTTCGACCGGGGTGCTGCTGGAGCGCCTGCAGGAAGGCGGGCGGCACGGCCTGGAAGTGGACCGAATCCTGTAACTGGACCAGGGAAACCGTCCGTTTCTGAGCAGCCAGCTCGGTCCGTTTGTGGGCCACAATGTCGTCGAGAATCATACCGCTTCCGTGAGGCTCAGAGCAATGTAAGCGTCAAGAGTTCGCGCGGCAGCTCCGCTATCAATGGCGGCTTGGGCACGGGCGACCCCCTGGCCGACAGACGAGACGAGATCGCCGACGTACAGCGCGGCCCCGGCGTTGAAACATACGATATCACGGGCCGGGCCGGGCTGACCGGCAAAAACATGGCGGATGAGGTCGGCCGATTCCTGGGCGCTGCTCACCTGCAGCTCGGACAGCCGGCAGGCGGACAGGCCGAATTCGGTGGGCTGGACCGTATAGGTCTTGACCTGCCCCTCGGTCCACTCGGCAACGTGGCTGGGACCGGACAGCGAGAGTTCATCCAGCCCGTCGGCGCCGTGGACGACCAGCGCATGGCGACTCCCCAGGCGACCCAGGGCTTCGGCCAGCGGCACGACCCAGCGCTGGGCAAAAACGCCGATGAGCTGGTGTCCGGCCCCGGCCGGGTTGGTCAGCGGGCCGAGCAGGTTGAAAATCGTCCGAATCCCGATTTCTCGACGCGGTCCAACGGCGTATCGCATCGCCTTATGAAAGGCCGGCGCCAGAAAGAAGCCGAAGCCGACTGTCCGCAAGGAGTGGGCCACCTGTTCCGGCGTCAGTTCAATGTGTGCTCCAAGCGTTTCCAGGACATCCGCGCCGCCAACCACGCCGGACATGGCACGGTTGCCGTGCTTGGCCACACGGCCGCCAGCCGCGACAACGACAAAGGCCGCGGCAGTGGAAATGTTGAAGGTGCGGCAGCCATCCCCGCCAGTACCACACGTATCAATGACCGGCCCGGGCGGCTCGACCCGGGTGGCGCGGTCTCGCATCACCCTGGCTGCACCGGCAATCTCGGCCACAACCTCGCCCTTCACGTGCAAACCGGTCAACAGGGCGCCGATTTGGGCCGGGGTGGCCTGGCCGTCCATGATCTCGGCGGTGACCAGAGCCATCTCCTGCTCGCTCAGGTCATGGCCAGCGGCCACACGGGCGATGGCCTCTCGTACCGTCATAGATTGCTCTCAGTGCAAAACGGGGTAGGCCTGGGCAAAGGTTTTCTGGTGTCGGAAACGCGAGATCGCCGCCTTGGCCTCCAGCTCTTCACTAAAGGGACCGACCCGGACCCGATACCACACCCTGCCCTGCCGAACGACCTTGCTGACCGAGGGGCTGTAGCCCTGTTGGCGCAGACGTTTCGCGGTCTGCCGAGCGGTTTGCTGCCGGGTCGTAGCCTGGACCTGGACACTCCAGCGTCTCGGTTTGGCGGGCGGCTTTTCATGCTGCGCGCGTGGTGGGGCTGTGACGGATGGCTTGGCTTCAGGCGCGGCGGCAGGTGGCTCGGCCGTAGCCAAAAGAGGTAGCGGGGCGGGTGGTTCCGGGCTCTCTGGCTGCTGGACCGGAACCGCCGCTTGGGGACTGGGCAGAGGCAGCGCCGGTGAGCGGGCGAGGAGTTCTGTTTTCGACCGTCCAACAGGCACGCGTAGCGGCGTGGCCTGTTCGACCGTTTTCTGGGCTTGAACCTCTTTGCCAACATAGATGCCAAAGACAAAAATCAAAAGAGAAGCAAACAGGCAACTCACCACCAGTAGGCTTCCTTCAAACGCACTCACCTGTAACCGATACCGTCGCTGTGCCATACCCGTGTTCGGGCCGAGCCCTCAGCAAACCAGGGGGGTGGCATACAGCCCACCCCCCTGGTTCAGTATACTTTTGGCTCGTTCCACCCGCTCCTCCCACTCCTCCAACACTCGGCCCGCCCTCGCATGGCCCGTTCCACCGCCTACCGGCTGTGGTCTTTAGTCGGTCGCCGTCTCGGCTTCGCGTTCGGTGAACTCAATCAAGGATAGCGGAGCCGCGTCGCCGCGTCGAGGGCCGAGCTTGATAATCCGGGTATAGCCGCCGGCGCGATTCTCAAAACGCGGGGCAATGTCGTCAAACAAACGCGACACCAGGGTCCGGCTACCCAACTGGGCATAGGCCAGACGGCGGGCGTGCAGGGTATCCTTCTTGCCCAGGGTGACAATACGGTCGGCCCAGCGGCGGAGTTCTTTGGCCTTGGCGTCGGTCGTTTGGATTTGCTCGCGCTGGATGAGCGCCTTGAGCAGGTTGCGGATCAGTGCTCGGCGGTGCGCCGTGGTACGGTTCAGTTTTCGTCCAGTTTTGAGGTGTCGCATGACGGTTTATCTCATGTCCCCTACGGGGCTCTAGGAACTCAGCTCTGGCTCGTGTTCCACACGCAGGCGATCCAGCTCTTCCCGCAGGGGAAAGTCGTCGAGCTGCAGCCCCAACTCCAGCCCCATGCTCTGCAGGGTTTCCTTGATTTCGTTCAAGGATTTCCGACCGAAATTCTTGGTCTTGAGCAAGTCGGCCTCACTGCGCTGCACGAGTTCCCCAACATAGCGCAGGTCGGCGCTCTGGAGGCAGTTGGCAGAGCGTACTGACAGGTTCAATTCTTCAATCGGCTGGAGCAGATTCTCATTCACCACCACAGCCGGCTCTTCGCCGGTCTCAGGTCGCCATTCCTGCTCCCCACCCGGACCGGCAAAAACGTTGAGTTGGTCCTGGATAATCCGGGCCGCTGACGCGACCGCCTCTTCGGGCTTCAGACTGCCATCGGTCCATACTTCGAGGGCCAGCCGCTCATAATCGGTCCGTTGGCCGACGCGCGCATTGGTGATGGCGATATTCACCTTGCGTACCGGAGAAAACGCCGCGTCCAGCGGAATCGTGCCGATGGGGTCTTCCTCAGATTTATGCCGCTCGGCAGTCACATACCCCCGACCGGTCTGGACAACCGCCTCGAACTCGAGGCTGGTGTCTTTGCCCAGGCTGGCCAAACGTTTGTCGGGGTTCAGAATTTCGACCTGAGCGCCAACCGTCAGGTCGGCCGCAGTCACCTCACGCTGGCCCTGCACGTCGAGCCGGATCGTCTCCTGATCGGTGTCCTCAAGACGAAAACGGATTTCTTTGAGGTTGAGCAACAGGTCGGTGACGTCTTCGGTCATCCCTGACACGGTTGAGAACTCGTGCAGCACCCCGTTGATGCGCACCTTGGTGATGGCCGCGCCGGTCAGCGAGGAGAGCAAGACCCGGCGCAAAGCGTTCCCCAGAGTCGTGCCGAAACCTCGCTCAAAAGGTTCTCCGATAAAGCGACCATACGTGGGCGTGAGCGTTTGCTCCTCAACGTCGAGGTTCTGCGGCTTGATCAAACTATGCCAAGTGTCCTGCATGCTCCTCCCTCTTCCTTAGGCGCACGGGGCGACAATCCGGAGCCACCCTGGTGGCATGCGGTGTTAGACTTTCGAGTAGAGCTCAACAATCAGCTGTTCATTGACCGGCACGGTGAGGTCGGCCCGTCCGGGCAGGGCTTTCATTCTGCCGACGAACGTATCCTTCTCCACCTCCAACCATTCCGGTACGCCACGCCGCTGGGCCAGCTCGGCCGCCTCCTGGATACGGGCAATTTTCCGGCTCGCCTCCCGGACCTGGACCTCGTCGCCAATGCCGACCATATAGGAGGGAATGGTCACCCGACGATTATTGACCAGAAAGTGGCCGTGGCGGACGAGCTGTCTGGCCTCCGAACGCGAGGTCGCAAATCCCATCCGGTAGACGGTGTTGTCAAGACGGCGCTCCAGGAGCAAGAGCAGGTTCTCGCCGGTGACGCCGCGCTGGCGCTCGGCCAGGGAAAACATCCGGCGGAAGGGCTGCTCCAGGGCGCCGTAGATACGTTTGAGCTTCTGCTTCTCACGTAGCTGAATGCTGTACTCGGTCGCCTTCCGGCCCCTGCCCTGCCCGTGCTGTCCCGGCGGGTAGCTCCGCCGTTCTATCGCACATTTATCGGTGTAGCAGCGCTCTCCCTTGAGGAAAAGCTTGATTCCCTCTCGCCTGCACAGGCGACAGACTGGCCCGCTGTATCGCGCCACAAAATCCTCCAGCTTTCGTCTAGCTTGGTGGGGGGCTCCGTCGTGTCAGTGATGGCTCACCACAGTCGCTCTCGCGTGTGAGCGTTGACATGTGCCCTTTGACTTTCTTATCTTCCTCAACCGCCTCATACCCGTCGCCGTTTTGGAGGACGACAGCCGTTATGCGGAATCGGGGTCACGTCCCGGATGACGCTCACCGCAAAGCCGGTGGCCTGCAATGAGCGCAGGGCCGACTCCCGCCCCGCCCCCGGTCCCTTGACGTGGACCTGAACGGAACGCATACCGGCATCGGCCGCTTTTCGCGCCGCGCTCTCGGCCGCCATTTGGGCGGCATACGGCGTGCCTTTGCGCGAGCCTTTAAAGCCCACGCTGCCCGAACTGGCCCAGGCGACCGAATTCCCCTGCGGGTCGGTGATGGTCACGATGGTGTTGTTGAAGGTCGAGTAGATATGAACGACGCCCTCTGGGACCGACCGCTTCACGCGTTTCCTGCGTGTCGAAGCACGCTCGCCGGCTCTGGCCATGCCATGTTCTCCTTACAGCTGCGGACTAGCGGATCGGCGCCTGTTTCTTCCCGGCCACCGTGCGCTTGGGGCCTTTTCGGGTCCGCGAGTTTGTCTTGGTCCGCTGTCCCCGGACCGGCAGATTCTTGCGGTGTCGGATACCCCGATGGGAGCCGATGTCGATGTAGCGCTTGATATTACCGGTCACATCCCGGCGCAGGTCACCCTCAACCCGATAGTCTTCCTCAAGAACACGGCGAATCGTGGCAACCTCGTCATCGCTTAAGGCATCGGTGTTGCGCTCCAGCGGAACAGCGGCCGTCGCAAGGATGTCAGCTGCCGTCTTGCGCCCAATGCCGTAGACGTAGGTCAGGCCGATTTCGATCCGTTTGTTCCGGGGCAGTTCAATCCCGGCGACACGTGCCATGGTGCTTCTCCCTGTCCTCGCTGGTCCTAGCCTTGGCGTTGTTTGTGGCGGGGATTCTCACAAATAACGCGCACCTTGCCAAAGCGGCGAATAAGCTTGCATTTCCGACAAATCTTTTTGACCGAAGCCCGAACTTTCATACACGGCTCCTCTCTGACGATCTTAGAGCTGGCTCAGGATCTGTGGCCCGCGCTCCGTAATCGCGATGGAGTGCTCAAAATGCGCCGACAAGCTGCCGTCTTTTGTCACCGCGGTCCAGGCGTCGTCTTTCATCATGACCGCCGCCTGCCCCATATTGACCATGGGTTCAATCGCCAGAACCATCCCCTCTCGCAGGCGAACCCCGCGATTTTTGGTGCCATAGTTGGGAACGGCGGGATCCTCGTGCAGGCGTCGCCCGACCCCGTGGCCGACAAAATCGCGTACAACGGAAAAGCCCTCCCGTTCAACACGGTCCTGGATTGCGGCCGACACATTGCCCAAGCGGTTTCCGACCTGGGCCTGGGCGATCCCTTCTTCGAGCGACTCGGCCGTCGTGGTCAGGAGTTTGTGTGTACGCTCTGGGGCGGCTCCGAGCACAAAGGAGATGGCGGCGTCCCCATAAAAGCCCTCATGAATGACACCAAAATCAAGACTCACCACGTCTCCGTCTTGGATGGTGCGCGCAGTATTCGGAATCCCATGGACAATCTCATCGTTGATCGACACACAAATCGTGGCCGGAAAGGGTACCGAACCGTTGCGAATGGTATACCCCTTGAAGGCAGATGCGGCGCCCTTTTTCCGAATCAGTTCGGCGGCCCAGCGGTCGATTTCACCGGTTGAGATACCGGGGCGCACCTGCTCTCGCAGCTCAGCCAGGATCTCGATCACGATCCGGTTGGCTTTGCGCATGAGTGCAATTTCGTGTGGCGACTTGAGGAAGATCATAAGCCTGTAGCGTGGGCTATCCTCTGCGGCCCCGAATGCGGCCCCGTTTCATGAATCCTTCATAGTTGCGCATCATGATCTGGGTTTCCATTTGGCCGACCGTGTCAAGGGCCACACCCACAACGATCAGTAGCGCCGTTCCGCCAAAGAAGAACGGCACATTAAAGAAACTGACCAGCAGATTGGGTATGACACAAATGATGGCCACATAGATGGCGCCACTCAGGGTAATGCGGCTCAGCACCCGGTCGATGTATTCAGCCGTCCGCTGCCCCGGCCGGATCCCGGGGATAAACCCTCCGTATTTCTTCATATTGTCGGCAACGTCGGTCGGATTGAAGACCACCGCCGTGTAAAAGTAACAGAAGAAAATGATCATGGCTACATAAGCCAGGTTGTAGATGGAGCTGCCGGGAGCCAGGGTATCGGCCACGGCCTGGGCCCATGGATGCTCGGAGAACCCGGCTATGGTCACCGGAAAAATGAGGACCGACGAGGCAAAAATAGGCGGAATGACTCCTGCGGTATTGATCTTCAGCGGCAGATGCGAACTCTGCCCGCCGTAGACCTTGCGGCCGACCATCCGTTTGGCGTACTGCACCGGGATGCGCCGCTGGGAGCGTTCCATGAAGATCACCGCCCCCACAATGGCCACCATGCCAACCAACAGCAGCCCGACGGTCAGAATACCCAACTCGCCCTCACGCACAAATTCGGTCGTGGCGGTCACCGCCGAGGGAATGCTGGCCACAATGCCGGCAAAAATGACCAGGGAAATACCGTTGCCAATGCCCCGCTCGGTAATCTGCTCGCCCAGCCACATGATGAAGGCCGTACCGGCGGTGAGGGTAATCATGGTCATGATGCGGAAACTCCAGCCGGGCTCAAACACGACGGAGTTGCCACCCGGAGCCTGGATCTGCTCCAGGCCGATGCTGATGAAAAATCCCTGCAGCAGCGACAGCCCGACCGTGCTGTAGCGTGTGTATTGGGTAATTTTTCGCCGGCCCAGCTCGCCCTCTTTGGACAGGCGTTCGAGGGTGGGGACCACGACGGTCAGGAGTTGCAGGATAATGGAGGCGCTGATGTAGGGCATGATGCCCAGGGCGAAGATCGAAAAACGCTCCAGGGCTCCGCCGGAAAACAGATTGACCAGACCAAAGACGGTGCTGGCCGCCTGTTCAAAAAAGGCGGCCAGGGAGTCACTGTCAATGCCCGGCGTGGGAATGGCCACGCCAACGCGATACACCGCCAGCATGCCCAGGGTAAAAAACAGACGGCGCCGCAGTTCCGTAATCTTGGCGGCGTTTTGGAAGCCTTCGAGCATGATTATCCGACCTCTGCCACTCCGCCGGCGGCGGTGATCTTCTCGCGCGCCTGCCGGCTGAAGGCATCGGCTCTGACGGTCAGCGCCTTGGTGCACTCACCGCTGGCCAGGATTTTGATCTTCTTCCTGCCCCGCACCAAACCCGATGCACGCAGAACGTCGGCGTCAACACGCGTTCCAGCCTCGAAACGCTCCAGGCTGCCCAGGTTCACGACCTGGTACTCGGTCCGAAACGGGTTATGAAAGCCGCGCTTGGGCAGGCGCCGGGCGAGCGGCATCTGGCCGCCCTCGTAGCCGGGCGACAGCGTGGAGCCGGAACGCGAGCCCTCACCCTTATGGCCCCGCCCGGCGGTCTTGCCCTGACCCGAACCAGGACCGCGGCCGAGCCGCTTGCGGTTTTTTGTTGCCCCGGCGGCCGGTTTGAGATGACTAAGATCCATGCGCCCGTACCTCAATCAGATGGTAGACTTTTCTGAGCATACCCTGCAGCGAGGGCGAGTTGTTGCGGAGCACAGTCTTTTCCCGGTGGGTCAGGCCGAGGCCGCGCAACGTCTCACGCTGACGGCGGGTCTGGCCAATCCCACTTCGTTTGAGCGTGATTTCCAGCACATTCGAGGTTTCACTCATAGCCCTTCGCCTCGTAATTCTTCAACGCTTTTTCCCAGGCGTTCGGCAACCTGCTCGGGCAGGGCCAGACTGCGTAGCGCTTCCAGGGTCGCCCGCACGGAGTTGTGCGAATTGGTCGAACCCAGGCATTTGGTGAGCGCATTGCGTACGCCGGCCAACTCCATGACGGCGCGGACTCCGCCACCGGCGATCAGGCCGGTGCCTTGCGAAGCCGGCTTCAACAGCACCCGTCCGGCCCCGTGCCGGCCAATCACCTCGTAGGGCAGCGTTCCCTCGATGAGCGGGACATGGATCAGCGACTTCTTCGCCTTCTCCACCCCTTTGCGAATGGCTTCCGGAACCTCGTGCGCTTTGCCGAGTCCATACCCGACGTGGCCCTCACCGTCCCCGGCGACGACCACCGCGCTGAAGCTGAAGCGCCGTCCGCCTTTGACCACCTTGCTGACCCGGTTGATATGGACAACGCGTTCTTTGATATCAAGCCCGTCGGCATTGATTCGTTCATCGACAGGAGTCACGCCTCGCCTCCTTAGAATTGCAGGCCAGCCTCGCGGGCGGCTTCGGCAACCGCCCGGATACGGCCGTGATACAGAAAACCGTTGCGGTCGAAAATGACACGCTCAATACCCCGCTCCTGGCACCTGCGGGCAATCATCGTCCCGACTACCTTGGCCGCGTCAACATTCGCGGTTTTCTTGGTGTCGTCGAAGTCGCTCGACAAGGTTGAGGCCGTCAACAGAGTTTGTCCGCTCTGGTCGGAGATCACCTGGACATACAGATGTTTGCTGCTGCGGTAGACGCTCAGACGAGGACGGCTGTCCGTTCCTCGTACGCCTCGACGAACCCGTTTTTTACGGACCAGCCTGCCGTGTTCCCGAATATGTGTCCGCGCCATGGTCTCACTGCGCTCCTCCGGCAGCGGTTTTGCCGGCTTTTCTGCGAATATGCTCCTCTGCGTATTTGATACCCTTACCCTTATACGGTTCGGGCGGACGGAGGCGGCGAATCGCGGCCGCGACCTCGCCCAGCAGCTGTTTGTCGATTCCTTCAAGCGTGATCTCGGTCTGTCGCTCAATCTTGACCTGTACGCCCGGAGGCAACTGGAAGATAATGGGGTGAGAATAGCCCAGGGTAAACGTGATGCTATCGCCCGCGCCTTCGGCCCGATAGCCCACACCGTTGACCTCGAGCACCCGGGAGAACCCGTTGCTGACGCCCTGGATCATATTGGCGATCAGCTTTCGCGTCAGACCGTGCAGCGATTTGGCTTTACGGGACTCGTCCCGACGGGTGACGGCCACCTGCCCCGACGTGACCTGGATCGACAGGCAGGGGTCAACGCCGAAGTCCAGTTTGCCTTTTGGCCCTTCGGCGGTCACGGTTCCGTCGTGTTCCGACACAGTGACGGAGTCTGGAATGGGCACGGGCCAGCGTCCAATACCGGGCATGACTGTCCTCTCTTTTCCGTCTTACCACAGGCTGCACAAGATCTCGCCGCCGACGTGCTGTTTACGCGCCTCGCGGTCGACGAGCACCCCGCGAGAGGTCGAGACAATGCTCACCCCGAGGCCGTTGCGCACCAGGGGAATCTCGCCCGCTCCGACATATTTGCGCAGGCTGGGTTTGCTCTCGCGTTGCAGTCCGAACAGGACCGGACGACCGCTCGAGTCGTACTTGAGCTGGATCCGTAACATCCGGCGGGGCCCATCCTGGACGGTGCTCAACTCGGTGATATAGCCTTCCTGCTTCATCACCGTCGCGATCGCTTCTTTGATGCGCGACCACGGGCAATCCACGCGCTCCTTGCGTGCGTGCAGGGCGTTGCGCACGCACGACAACATATCTGCAATTGGGTCTGCGATCATACCTGCCTCTACCAGCTGGCCTTGGTCAGGCCAGGGATCTGCCCCATCAGTGCCAAACCCCTCAGGCACAGGCGGCACATCCGGAAACGCCGATAAAAACCACGCGAGCGCCCACACAAGGGACAGCGGTTGTACTGGCGGACCTTGAATCGCGGTTTGCGTTCAGCTTTTACTCGTAGACATGTTCTCGCCATATTAACTCCGAAACGGCATCCCCATGGCCCGCAACAGGGCACGCCCCTCTGCGTCGGTCCGGGCAGAGGTGACCATGGTAACGGTCAGGCCTTTCACCTGCTCGACTTTATCCAGATTGATCTCCGGGAAAATAGTATGCTCCCGGATCCCCAGCGAGTAGTTCCCGCGCCCGTCAAAAGCGCGTTCAGAAACTCCCCGAAAGTCCCGTACCCGGGGCAGGGCGACGTTGACCAGACGGTCGAAAAATTCGTACATGATCTCGCCCCGCAGGGTCACCGCGCAGCCAATCGGCATACCCTCGCGTAGCTTGAAGTTGGCGATCGATTTATGGGCCTTGGTCACCACCGGTTTCTGACCGGCAATCAGGCTCAGCTCGGCCACCCCGCTTTCGATCAGCTTGGCATTCTGGACGGCGTCTCCCAGCCCCATGTTGAGGGCGATCTTTTCCAGCTGGGGGACTTGCATGATATTGCGGTAGCCCAACTCCTGTCTGAGGGCGGGCAACACTCGGCCGTGGTAAACGTCTTTAAGGCGTGCCATGGGTCTTCCAGTGTGTCTCAGAGCACCTCGGGAGCCAGCGAAATAATCTTCATGAAACGCTTGGCGCGTAGCTCCCGCGCAACCGGACCGAAAATGCGCGTCCCAATCGGCTCGCGCTGATTATCGAGCAGAACCGCCGAGTTGGTATCGAAACGAATGTAGGATCCGTCCGGGCGGCCGATTTCCTTGGCCGTCCTGACGATCACAGCCCGCATGATATCGCCTTTTTTGACCTTGGTGTTGGGCAGCGCCTCGCGCACCGAGACGATGATCTCGTCGCCAACAGAGGCATAGCGCCGTCGCGTTCCGCCCAGGACTCGGATGCAACGGACCGCACGAGCGCCGGAGTTATCGGCGACATCCAGCACGGTTTCGACCTGTACCATCCCAGACTCCTTTACCCCTCAGTCCACATTTGCCGGTCTGAGAACGGTCTGCACCCGCCAGTTTTTCTCTTTGCTCAGCGGCCGTGTCTCAACAATGGACACCCGATCCCCGAGGTGGCAGCGGTTCTCGGGGTCGTGCACTTTGTATTTCTTGCGTTGACGGACGTATTTGCGGTACATGGGATGCTGCACAAGGCGCTCCACCCGCACGATGACGGTCTTGTCCATCTTATCGCTGACGACAATTCCCTGGCGTGTTTTTCGCTGTCCAGCCACGGTGTTCCCTACTCTTGCGCCTGTCCGGCGCGCGCACGTTCGTGTTGAATGGTTTTGAGCCGGGCCAAGTCGCGGCGCAGCAGCCGCGCCTGCATGGGGTTGTCAACCTGGCCAGTCCCTTTTCGCATACGGACCCGGAAGAGTTCTTCGGTCAGCTCGCGCTCTTTTTGGCGGGCTTCGTCCTCGGTCAACTCACGTATCTCACGCGCTCGCATAGGGGGTCTCACTCCGGTCTCGAATTTGGGTGCTGACTGAGAGCTTGTGCGAGGCGAGCCGTAGGGCTTCGCGGGCCAGCTCTTCAGGTACCCCTTCCATCTCAAATATGATGTGGCCGGGCTTGACCACCGCAACCCAAAACTCCGGGCCGCCCTTGCCTTTGCCCATGCGGGTTTCGGCCGGCTTCTTGCTCACCGGCTTGTGGGGGAAAACCCGAATCCAGATCTGTCCGCCACGTCTGGCGTGGCGGGTGAGCGCAATCCGGGCCGCCTCGATCTCGCGGGCGGTAACCCAGCCCAATTCGGTCGATTGCAAGCCATACTCACCAAAAGCCAGGGCGTTACCGCGCTGGGCGATACCGCGCATTTTACCGCGGTGGTGTTTCCGATAGCGAACTTTTTTGGGAGCAAGCATCGCGCAAAGTCCTTATTTGTGGGCGCAACAGCCTCAGGCACCAATGGCGTTCCGCTGCTGTTCCTCTTCGCGGGTGAGGACCTCGCCGCGAAAAATCCACACCTTAACCCCAATGATCCCGTAGGTCGTCTTTGCTTCTGCCGTGCCGTAGCTGATATCGGCGCGCAGGGTATGGAGGGGAACGCGGCCCTCCCGATACCACTCGGTCCGGGCAATTTCCGCCCCGGCCAGACGGCCCGAGCAGCGGACCTTGACGCCCTGGGCGCCCATCCGGATCGCCCGCGCCACGCTCTCTTTCATCGCCCGCCGAAAGGCCACCCGACGCTCGAGCTGAAGCGCTACGTTTTCAGCCACCAGCTGACCGTCGATGTCGGGCCGACGCACCTCGTGGATGTTGAGGTAGACCTCGCGCTCGGTCAAACCCGACAACTCCGATTTGAGCTTGTCAATCTCGGCCCCTTTTTTGCCGATCACGATGCCCGGCCGGGAGGTGTAGATATTAATTTTGGCTTTGTTGGCCGCCCGTTCGATCTCGATCTTGGACAGTCCGGCGTGGTACAGCCGCTTCTTGATGAAGGACCGCAGGCGCAGGTCTTCGTGCAACAGGTCAGCGTATTCTTTCTCAGCAAACCAGCGTGATTCCCAGCTTTCCAGCACGCCGAGACGAAATCCTTTGGGATGAACTTTCTGGCCCATGCACTTCTCCTACTTTCCTTCGTCAACAACAACCGTGAAGTGGCTGGTGCGTTTCCGAATCGGGGTAGCCCGGCCGTGAGCCCGTGGTCTGAAACGTTTCAGCATAGCACCGCCGTCAATATGGACGCGCTTGACGTACAGATCGTCAGGATCGACGTTTTGGGTATCGGTGGCGTTGGCGATGGCGGAACGCAGCGTCTTGGCCAGAATGCTGGCCGCTTTCTTGGGGGTGAAACGCAGCACCAGCAACGCCTCTTCGACCCGCTTACCACGAATCAGGTCGGCCACAAGACGGGCCTTGCGTGGGGACATCCGTACCTGGCGCGCGATGGCTTTTACTTCCATGGGGGGCGCTCCTATCGCCTTCTCTCGCCTTTTCGATCACCGGCGTGGCCGTAAAACGTCCGGGTTGGAGAAAACTCTCCGAGTTTATGGCCGACCATGTTTTCGGTCACATAGACTGGGACGAACCTGCGACCGTTATGGACGGCAAAGGTATAGCCGATCATCTCGGGAATGATGGTTGAACGCCGGGACCAGGTCCGGATCACTTTTCTGTCTCCGCTGTCCGACACGGCCTGCACCTTTTTCATCAGATGCTCGTCAACAAAGGGACCTTTTTTGACCGAACGCGGCATGGCTATTTCTTTCTCTTTTGCACGATATATTTATCGGTCCGCGGGTTACGGCGGGTTTTATGGCCTTTGGCCAACACCCCCCATGGGCTCTGGGGGTGGTTGCCCTTGCTCTGACCTTCGCCACCGCCATGGGGGTGATCAATAGGGTTCATGGCGATACCGCGCACGTGCGGCCGGATGCCAAACCAGCGTGAACGTCCGGCTTTTCCGTAGCGGATATTTTCGTGGTCGGTATTGCCGACCTGACCAATGGTCGCCCGACATCGCTGATGGATCAGGCGCATCTCGCCGGACGGCATTTTGAGCGTCGCATAGTCGCCCTCCTTGGCCATCAGTTGGGCAGACGTGCCGGCCCCGCGCACCAACTGTCCACCGGCGCCGATCTTCAGCTCAATATTATGCACCTGGGTTCCGAGTGGGATATTACGCAGCGCCAGGGTATTGCCGGGCTGGATGTCGGCCCCCTCGCCAGACATCACCTGGCCGCCGACGGCGAGGCCGACCGGAGCCAGAATGTAGCGTTTCTCGCCGTCCCGGTAGTGGAGCAGGGCGATATGGGCGGAGCGGTTGGGGTCGTACTCGATAGAGGCGACCGTGGCCGGTACACCATCTTTTTCGCGGTGAAAGTCGATAATCCGATACCGTCGCTTGTGGCCCCCGCCCCGATGCAGATTGGTGATGCGGCCACGGTTGTTGCGCCCGCCACGCTTGTGGAGCGGAGCCAGCAGAGAGCGTTCGGGCGAATTCTTGCTCAGCTCCCGAGCACTCGACACACTCTGCGAACGGCGGCCGGGAGAGGTCGGTTTGTAGACGCGAATCGCCATCGGCTAGGCTCCTTCAAAGAAATCGATGCGATCCCCGGCGGCCAGGGTGACATAGGCTTTTTTCCAGGCCGGCTTGCGCCCGACCGAACGACCGACGCGACGGGTTTTGCCCAGATACTGGATCGTCCGGACCTGGTCGACTTTGACCTGGAAGAGCTGTTCTACCGCCCGCTTGATCTCTATTTTGTTGGCCTGGGGGTGCACCTTGAAAACAACTTGGTTGCCGGTCGCATTGACCAGGGTTGCCTTTTCGGTAATCAGCGGGGCGGCAAGAATGGTGTGGGGATTCTGACTCATGGTGCAAGCCTCTGGCTCACCCGCTCAAGCGCCGCCCGGGTGAACAGACAGTGCTGGTAGCGCAACAGATCGTAGACATTCAGACCAACGCAGCGTAAGACTTTGACCTGCGGCAGATTCCGGGCCGCTCGCTCAACCGCCTGATCCGCATCGGCAATCACGACCAG
This sequence comes from Desulfurellaceae bacterium, assembly GCA_021296095.1. Lineage (NCBI taxonomy): Bacteria > Pseudomonadati > Campylobacterota > Desulfurellia > Desulfurellales > Desulfurellaceae > Desulfurellaceae bacterium. Next base: position 38,984 of record JAGWBB010000056.1, read on the forward strand.
GACGCCGCCGGTGAGTTCCAGGCGGGACAAGAATTCCGCCATGTGTTTGGTTTTCGGCTCGGGCAGACCAATCTGATCGACGACGGTCAGGTTTCCGTCGCGCTGCTTGTGGGCAAGGGCGGCACACAGGGCGGTGCGACGCGCACTGCGGGGCAGACGGTAGGCGTACGAGCGGGGCTGTGGACCAAAGACGGTCGCTCCGCCGACCCACAGCGGAGAACGGTTGCTGCCGGCCCTGGCCCGGCCGGTCCCCTTCTGGCGCCACGGTTTCTTTCCTCCGCCACGGACCTGGCTGCGCGTCTTTGTGGCTGCGGTACCGGCCCGACGCCCGGCGCGCTGCATTTTGACCACCTCGTACAGGAGGTGTTCGCGCGGGGGCTGGGCTGCAATGGCGGGAGGAAGCTCAATTTCGCCCACTGTCTCGCGCTCAGGCGAGAGGACCGGAATCCGTACTGCTGCTTGCGCGTCCACCGTCCCTATCCCTTCTTGGTCTTGCTGAGCGTGACAATGCCGCCCTGCGCGCCCGGTACGGCACCGTGGACGAGAACCAGATGCTCTTCGGAGCGAATGGCAACAATGCGCAGGTTCTTGGTCGTCGTCCGGGCGTTCCCATACTGGCCGGCCATGGACTTGCCCTTGAAAATTTTGCCCGGGTAGGCACAGTTGCCGATCGCCCCACCATGCCGAAAGTACTCGTGGGTGCCGTGGCTAGCGGGCGTACCGCTCATGCCGTGGCGCTTCATGACCCCGGTGTAGCCCCGTCCCTTTGTCCTGCCAACAACGTCAACTCGCTCTCCGGTCTGAAAAATCTGCTCGGCAGTGATTTGGTTCCCGACTTCGTAGCCTTCGACTTCAGGCGTCCGAAATTCGCGCAGAACCGCAAACGGACCTGCCCCAGCGGCCTGGCAGTGGCCCGCGACAGGCTTGCTCACCCGCCGGGGTTTCCGGCTGCCAAAGCCGAGCTGCAGGGCGGCGTAGCCGTCTTTTTGCTCGGTCTTCTTTTGGACGACCGTGCAGGGTCCGGTCTGGATGACGGTTACCGGAACCAGCGTCCCCTGTTCGGTAAAGACCTGACTCATGCCCAGTTTTCGCCCGATTAAGCCATGCATAGCGCTTCCTTATTCAAGCTTGATCTCCACATCAACGCCGGCGGCCAGTTCCAGTTTACCCAGCGCATCAATTGTCTGCTGGGTGGGGTCAAGAATATCCAAGAGACGCTTGTGGGTTCGGATTTCAAACTGTTCACGCGACTTTTTATCCACATGGGGAGAACGGTTGACGGTAAAGCGCTCAATCCGGGTCGGCAGAGGAATGGGACCGGCCACCCTCCCCCCAGTCCGCTTGACCGTCTCGACAATCTCTTTGACCGACTGATCCAAGACGCGGTGATCGTAGGCTTTCAGGCGGATCCGGATCTTTTCGTTCATGATGTTCATACAACTGGACCCATTGTCTCAGCAAGCGACGCCGCAGATCCGTCCCTGGCGGCCGCTACTCCAGAATTTTAGCGACGACGCCGGCACCCACCGTGCGGCCCCCCTCCCGAATCGCAAACCGTAACCCCTCGTCCATCGCTATCG
>JAGWBB010000057.1 GCA_021296095.1 Desulfurellaceae bacterium
GATCTGGACTACCCTGGCCCAGTTTGCCGACTGGATCTTCTGCCTGGTGCGGACCGATTTTCAGACCCAGAAGAAGCAGCACGGCATTTCCTTTCTGCTCATCGACATGAAAACTCCAGGCATCACGGTCCGGCCGCTGGTTCTCATGGACGGCGGCCACGAGGTCAACGAGGTCTTTTTCGACAATGTGCGGGTTCCGGCCGAAAACCTGGTGCACGAGGAGGGCGACGGCTGGACCGTGGCCAAGTATCTGCTCGGTCACGAGCGCCTCAACACGGGCAGCATCGGCACCTCCAAGCGCGAGCTGGCCCGCCTCAAGGCCGTGGCCGCCGGCCAGACCAAACACGGCCGGCCGCTGCTCGAAGACCCCCGTTTTGCCGACCGGCTGGCCCGGGTCGAGGTCGAGTTGATGGCGCTTGAGATCACCAACCTGCGCTTTCTGGACCAGATGCGCGGCGGGCGCGACCCCGGTGCCGAGGTGTCCCTGCTCAAGATTCGCGGCACCGAGATTCAGCAGGCTCTGACCGAACTGATGATGGATGCGGTCGGGCCGTTTTCCCAGGCTTTTCAGCCGCTTGAGGCGCCACACTTCGACGCCGACACCGCCCGCATTGCGCCCCGCTACTGCAACTACCGCAAGACGACGATTTACGCCGGCTCCAACGAAATCCAGCGCAATATCATCGCCAAAATGTCCCTGGGTCTGTAAAAGCGGTCGGGCTGGTCATCCTCGGCCACTGCGAGCCGGCTCTCAGGAGAGAAGCCTGTGAATTTTGACTACACGGAAGAACAACAGCTGCTGGCCAACAGCGTTCAGCAGTTTCTCGCCCGGGAGTATACGTTTGAGGCCCGCCGGGCGATTGTCGAGTCCGAGCCCGGCTATAGTGAACAGGTGTGGTCCAGCCTGGCCGATATGGGGCTGTTGGGCCTGCCGTTTTCGAGCCAGGTGGGCGGCTTTGGTGGCGGTGCGGTGGACCTGATGCCGGTCATGGCCGCGATTGGCGAGGGGCTGCTGGTTGAGCCCTACCTGGCCACGGTCGGCCTGGGCGGGCAGTTCATCGCTCGGGGCGGCAGCCAGGCTCAGCAACAGGCGATTCTGCCCGCTCTGATTGCGGGCCGGTGCAAGCTGGCCTTTGCCCACACTGAGCGCGGGGCACGCTACGATCTGGCCCAGGTCGGCTGCCGGGCTACCAAGTCTGCCAACGGCTATATCATTGACGGCGAAAAATGTGTGGTGCTGCACGGCTCGTGCGCGGACCAGCTGATCGTTTCGGCCCGCACCGCCGGCCAGGAGACCGACCCCGACGGCATCAGCCTGTTCCTGGTTGACCGCAACGCGCCCGGGGTCAGCCTCAACTCGTACAAGACGCTCGATAACCTGCGGGCGGCCGATATCCGCTTCTCGGCCACCGCAGTGCCGGCCGACGCCCTGATCGGCCCCGAGGGACAGGCCCTGGAGCTGATCGAAGAGGTCACCGATTATGCCCTTGCCCTGCTGTGCGCCGAGACGGTCGGGGCGGTGAAATTTGCCAATGACGCCACCCTGGACTATCTGAAGACCCGCAAGCAGTTCGGCGTGCCGATCGGTTCCTTTCAGGCTCTGCAGCACCGCATGGTCGATATGATGATCACCTATGAGCAGGTCAAATCCATGGCCTGCCTGGCGTGTGTGAAGGTGGACAGCGCCGAGGCAGCCGAGCGCAAACGGGTGATTGCTGCGGCCAAGATCAAGATTTCGGACGCGTGTCGGCACATCAGCCAGGAGGCGGTGCAGCTGCACGGAGGCATGGGCATGACCGAAGAGCTGAAGGTCAGCCATACCTTTCGGCGCCTGACTACCATCAGCCAGACCTTTGGCGATGCCGAACACCACCTGGAGCGCTTTAGCGCGTGTGGCTGACACATAAGGATAAAGGCGTATGAAAGCAGGCCAACTGCGTCAAATCGGGACTACCGCAGTGTCAGTCACCCAGTATGGGCTCGGCGGCACCGCGCTGGGCAATATCTACACCGCAGTCGAAGACCAGGCCGCGCGTGCCACCATCGAGGCCGCCTATGGGGCAGGGGTGCGCTATTTTGATACGGCTCCGCTGTACGGCAGCGGCCTGAGCGAACTCCGTCTGGGCAAGGGGCTGGCCGACTATCCCCGGGATGAGGTCGTCATTTCGAGCAAGGTCGGCTGGGCGCTTGAGCCCCGACCGGCCGGCCAGACGGCGACGATTGATCTGTTTGACAAGGCTCTGCCGTACCGAGGCGTGGTGGACTATTCGGCCGACGCGATTCAACGCTCTCTTGAAGACAGTCTCGCCCGACTCAACACCGACCGTATCGACATTGTGCTGATGCACGACCCGGACGAGGCTGCCACCATCAGAGGGCTCGATCCCTACGCTGCCAGCCATTTTGACCAAGCCATGGCCGAGGCGTATCCTCTGCTCGACAGTCTGCGCAGCCAGGGTGTCATCAAGGCGCTCGGGGTCGGTATGAACCAGTGGCAGATGCTGGAAGATTTTGCCCGCGCCGGCGATTTTGACTGCTTTTTGCTGGCCGGCCGCTACACCTTGTTGGAGCAGGAGGCGCTCGGCTCATTTTTGCCGCTGTGCGCCCAAAAACGCATCAGCCTGATTATTGGCGGGCCGTACAACTCGGGCATCCTGGCCAGTGGAGCCGTGGAGGGCGCGTATTACAACTATCGGGCCGCACCGCCGGACATCCTGGACCGGGTACGGAGAATTGAGGCCGTATGCGCCCGATATCAGGTATCGCTTCAAGCCGCCGCCCTCCAGTTCCCGTTCGGACATCCGGCCGTGGCTTCCATTATCCCTGGCGCCCGCTCTGTTCAGGAACTGGCTGACAATGTCGACTCCTTCGAGCAGGCGATTCCGGCCGATTTCTGGGCCGAACTCCAACACGCCAAACTCATAGAGCCGGCGGCGCCCGTTCCTGGGGCAGCATAGGGGGCTGGGATGAGCAAGCGCGACCGTGAAATTCGAGACATGATTGAGCGTGCCTGGCAGGAGGAGGAACGCAAAGAACAAAAGGGCTTCTTGAATTTCAACGAGAACGATATGCGGTTGCTCGAAGAGTATTATGCGGGTGGCCTGCCGTACGGTAACTCGCCTGAGGGTTTCAAGCGCTGGTTGCAAGAGCGAGACTGAGCCGGCCGCTGTCAATATCCTCACGTATCGCTTGCAAACAGGCTTCAAAATCGCCCTCAACCAAGCGCCCACCGCTGTCCAGCATGCCGCACTGCATCATCAGATTGATCGAGGTGCCGAAATCGTCGGTGACCAAGTAGCCGTCCTGATCGATGGTCGTGCCGTCCGCTAACTGCCGGCACGGTTACTGGCTGCGGGTGCGCCCGGCAATCGAATTCAGGCTGACAATATACCCATAGGCGGGTTTGCCGAGTGCGTTGCCGAAGCCGATCTCATAGGCCGTGCCGTCGTCCATCAGCAGGCCGCGAAAGGCGTTACAGTTGGCGACGACAATGTCGCAGGCGCGAATCTGGGCGATATCCCCACGATAAATCCGCACTGCGGTTTGCAGGGAGCGCTCCCCAAGCTCGACGTTGTTGTCCATGGGGTGCAGGCCGATAAAGCCGTACTGTTCACACAGCCGACGCTGGTGGTGGGCGTGTTCTACCGCATCGGGCAGAAACACCTCGGGGCCGGCCAGGTACAGGCGTGGTTTTCGTGCCATGGCCATGCTTCTCTCCTGTGGAGCAAATGCAAACGAGCAGGGTGCCTAGAATGTGGGACGTTGATAAAACTCGACATAAAATCGGACCGATCCGAGCGGCTCAATATGGTGGAGGATCTCGGGGACGATAATACCCGAAGTCGCGGGCTCAAGCAGAAACTCCCGGGCCAGGGGGGGCTGAACAATGTAGCGTAGCCGTCCCTCCAGTACGTGTAGTTTAGCCCACACCCCAGGTTTGGTGGAGTGGGCCTTGCGTAGCCCGTCCGGAATCGAGGATGCGTCAAACTCCGGCGTTCGCTTATAAGCCCGGCACCCGTCCGGCATCTCAAAATGATCGCAGTTGGGGCACGCCAAACGCTGCCCCAGTTTTGCCCGCCGTCTGGGCTCGGTCGTGGTCCAGGGCCGGTTGTCAAACGGCGGACGGTGGCGGACATGCTGGCTGTGGCCGCAGTCGAGCTCAGCTACCCAATCTCCAGCTTCATCGCCGTGAAAACCAAGAATGCTGCGTTCCATTTATGACACCATGAAGCTCAGCAGGCCGACGAGCAGGGCACCGAGCGTGCCGAGCGCTGTTCCAAGGCTGGGCAGAAGAGGCCGGTCACCAGACCGGGGCGAGAGCCGAGCGCGGAACCCGGTCGGCACCCGACGCAGGGCCAGGATGACAAAGCCAGTACCGCAATAGGCAAGGGTCGGGATGCCAACGCTCATGGCCTGGGGGATGAGCAACACCACGTCCTGGTAGTCGATGGCTCTGGGCAGGCTGAGCGACAGCACGATAAACAGGAAGAGTCCACTTCCGCCACACAGTACCAGCACGAAGAGAACATTGGCAATGAGAAAGCCGGGCAGGCCCGAGAAGAATTGACTCCGGTCGGCCGCCTTGAGCAGCCTCCAGCCGACGAAGCCAGCCACCCCATCGCAACCGACCCCACACAAGGCGACCAGGGCGTATACGCCCCACGGCCACAGCCGCTCACGGGGATCGAGATACACAAACTGCCACACTCCATCCCCGGCCTGGTAGGGAAGCTCGAAGACGAGTGACTCCAGCAGGGCAAGCAGCTCAAGGGACGGGAAAAAGCATAGGACGTGGTAAAGCAGACTGGTCGCTATCAGCAGGCACAGGCCGGATGGCCAAGGCATGTCCCTCAGGCGTTGGACACAGTTGTGCAACAGCTGAGGGTGGGAGTGTTGGATGCGTTTCCAGTCGAAAGGCGCTGTTTTTTCAGCGACAAGCCAGCTCAGACTGAAGAAGCTGAGCTTGCAGAGCCCAAAGGATACTAGGGCAAGAGCGAAAGCGTTTCTCATGGCGGATCGTTTGTCTAGTGTAGGGCTTTCAGGAGGTGTAAGGAAGGCTTCCCTATGATATAATTGACTATAGTCAGGAACTGACATTCCGACATCTCAGGCGGGCTCCGGACAAGAAACCGGAGCCCGCCTGAGGGGGGATAGCGTGTTGAAACAATGCAGGAACAGGCCGGGGCATGGGCGGCTATAGACGGGTGTTGGACGGCGTGTTAAGTGCCGTTTTGATAGGGGAGGGATGGCAGAGCGGTCGAATGCACCGGTCTTGAAAACCGGCAGAGCCTTAACGGGCTCTCGTGGGTTCGAATCCCACTCCCTCCGTCCTCACAGAATGCCCAGCGGGGGCATCAGCGAAATTTCGTCGGTATAAATGCCGGGCGGCTGGGCGATCACGTCGAGCATGGCGTCGCCAACATCGCCGGGGGTGAGCATTTTGGTGCGGTCCAAGTCGCCGCCGCTCTTATCCCACAGCGGGGTATTGACCGCGCCGGGAATGACCGCAGTGACCTTGATGCCCTGACTCCGGACCTCGGCCGCCATGACCCTGGTCAGACCCAGCGCGCCAAACTTCGAGGCGGTATAGGCGGCCGAGCCGGGCAGGGCGGTTTGGCTGGCCAAAGACAGGATATTCAAGATGTGGCCGCTACGCTGGGCGAGCATGACCTTCAGAGTATGCTTGGCGCATAAATAAGTCGCCCGCAGGTTGGTGTTCATCATGCTGTCCCAGTCGGCGGTGCTGGACTCGACCAGGGGCCCAAAACTGGCGCCGCCGGCGCTGGTGACTAGAATGTCGATGCGACTCCACTCCTGGTGGGTGTGATCGACTAGACGGACAATCTGGTCTTCTTCGCCAACATCGGTCGGGATGACCAGGGCGGTCCCACCGACTGCGCGAATATCGTTGGCCACGGTCTCAAGCGCCGATTTGGTGCGTGCCGCCAGGGCGACCCGGACGCCCGCCGCCGCCAGGGCCAGGGCGGTGGCTCGACCCAGGCCCGAGCCTGCGCCGGTGACAATTGCGGTCCGACCGTTCAGATCGTGTCTGGCCATACGACTCCTCGCTGCAACTGGCTGATTTTGGCTGATGGTGCGCTCAGGCTCACTCTTCGCCGTGGTATTCGAAGAAGTTTTTGGGAGTTTCCCACAGACCGACTCTGGTCAGGCTGTCACCGAGCCGCGGTTTGAGCAGATCCCAGATTACCCGAATAATGTTCTCGCCGGTCGGGTTGAGGCGCTGAAATTCCCGGGTGTCCTCATTCAGATGCTTGTGATCGAAGCGGTCCAGCACTTCTTCCTGAACAACCTGCATCAGTTCTCCCAAATCCATGACCATCCCGGTCTGGGGAGCGATACGGCCGCTGACCGTGACTTCGAGCTCGTAGTTATGGCCGTGGCCGTGCAGATTATTGCACTTGCCGAAAACAGCTCGGTTTTCTTCCTCGGACAGCGCAGTGCTGTGGAGGCGGTGGGCCGCGCTAAAGCCAAAGGTTTTGGTCAAGGAGGCCATGTTTTTCCCTTCTCCGCTCATCACATCGGACCACAGGCTCGGCTCCTCATACAGCCGGACCACAGCCAGGCGGTAGTCTTGCTCTGGCTGGCTGCGCAGCGTGTCTTCAATACGGTCACGCATATATGCGGCCAGGTTTTCGGTGGTGGGGATACGCTCGTGAAAAGCCGGGTGGTCGAGGTTGATGAATTTGTGGTCAAACTCGGCGCTGACCTCTTTGAGGATTCGGTCCAGCTCGGTAATGTTGATGACCATCCCGGTGCGTGGCGAAACCTGGCCGGCCAGGGTGACGCGCAGGACATAGTTATGCCCGTGGCCGTAGGGGCTGACACATTTGCCAAAGGTCCGCTGATTCTGCTCCGGCGTGAATTCAGGATTCCAGTAACGGTGCGAGGCCTCAAATTCGACCAGACGGGTGAGATAGTGCATGGCGCCCTCCACAATGCAGAAATCCAGATATGCGGTCAATAGCGGCCTAGTCCGAGCACTAAACTTGACATAATCCTGCGGAGCGGACGTATTATGCCGAGTCCGCAGGCTGGGACGGGCGGGCTGCTGCCTCGCAGGTGATCAGGGCGATTTCGCGCGGGCTGAACAGACGAATACGTTGGCCGGCGACCCCAATCCCGCGGTTGACGTACAGATAGACGCCCAGCTGTTGGTATAAACCCCGAGAGAAGCTGGTAATGAAGCGGGCCAGGTTGAACCGTCCCCCCCAGCCGGGCAGGGCGAACTGGCCGCCATGGGTATGGCCGGAGAGGGTCAGGGCAATGCCCTGGCGGGCGGCTTGGGGAAAGAGGTCGGGGCGATGGGAGAGCAGGATACAGGGCTCGTCGCTCGGAATGGGAGCCTGGAGTTCGGCTAACAGGGGCAGTTCTTCGAGACCGCGCGCCCAATCCCGGCCCCGGTCATCAAGGCCGATCAGGTGCAGGGCGGCGTCTTGTTTGTGGAGGCTGACGCGCTGATCCTGGAGGACACGTATCGGCGTATGCCGGGCCAAGCCGGCTTTCACCGCTTGAGCGCCAGCATAATGGTCGTGGTTGCCCAGACAGGCAAACACCCCGTAGGGGGCGCTGAGTTCGGCCAACAGCGGAAAATAGTCGGGAATATAGACCGGGTTGGAATCGAGCAGGTCGCCGGTCAGCAGGATAATATCGGGGTCCAGGGCGTTTGTCCGCCTGACACACGCTTGCAGTTCGGACCGGCTTAGATTGGGGCCGATGTGGAGGTCGCTGAGATGGGCGATCTTGAACTGATGCCAGGCGTGGGGCCAGCCCTGGGGACGCAGTCGTAGACGCGACACCCGAACCGAAGCCTGGCCCCAGGTATAGCCGTAGACAAAGATGAGCAGGATACCGCCTATGCCGAGACCGCTGAGCCAGCGGAGCATCTGCCACAGCGGGGGCTGGAGCTGCTCGGCGACTGCCGGCCACGGGGTGAGACTCAGCCCCTGGCCGAGCCCCCAGCCCAGCGCCCAGACTCCAGCGCCCAGGAGCACAAAGATACAACAAAAGACGCTGGTGAAGGCAGAGGCAAAATACAGCCGAATCGGGATACGCAGCCAGGCCGGCAGCCCGCTTCGGTGTCGCATCCCCCGCAACAGGGCGATATTCACGCCAAAGAACAGGAACGGCGGCAGAACATACACGAGCGGCGATAGCCGCAGCTCAGCGCCAAGAATGATGTGCCAGACCCACACCGGGACCAGCCACTGGGCGGCGCTCATCGTCACCAGCAGCGAGAAAAAGAAATACCGAAAGAACCCGCTCCAGCGTGTAGGAGAAAGGACCGTCTGCTCGGAAACGGGGACCGTGATCTCAGGCGATCCCTCAACGGTCATCACGATCTCCGTTCATGGCGGCGTGCTTCGTCCGGTTCGGGATTATGCCTCGGTGTCGATCAGGGCTTTGAGGACGCGGATGACCTTAGCGATTTCCTCAGGCGCGACATCGTCAGGCAGTTCAAGCACGGCCCGCCGGGCTGGACCGAGCGGGATTTCCTGGCGGCACTGGGACAGCTGGGACGTCTGTTTTACAGGGGCTTCGACCGCGGGCAGGACTTGGGCCGGGGCGGACGGCTCGGGGAGTGGTGAGGCCGCAGGAGCGGGGAAGGGCAGGACCGGGGCGGAAGACGGGCTCGTCTGGGGTCCCAATCCGGCAAAACGATAGGATTCGAGGAAGGCCTTGGAGACCGTTTCGGCGTTTTTCTTGGTGAAGCGGTATTTGATGATGAGCTGATTCGTCAGGTTGATATCCGAGGGCATACCGCTGGTTTCGTACTGGCCGAGCAAGCCTTGGAAGATGGTCGGTCTGCCCATGGCTTCGCGCAGGGCGTGATGGCGCTCGTTTTCATCGCCGGCGTGCTCAATGCGCAAAAACAGGTCGCTCACCCGCAAGTCCTTGCCGATGGGCTCAAGCAGGCCAAATTGGCGTAAACTGCTCAATTTGCGGTTAAATGGCCCGGATTGAGCCGCCAGACTCAAGTGTTCGGCTATTGATTCCTTGCTGGTCGGGACTTGGTGCTCGGCCCGAAAGATTGTCCGGACATCCTCCAAACATTCCTGGATGCTGTACGCTGGGGCATTCGGGCTTTTCTGGCGGACTCCCTGCCGGACCATCGTGCGCGTTTCCATGCTGATTTCCTGCCTTTTGCCGACATTGTTATCCACAGTCTGGCTTGGCACTGTGGAAACGGCCATTGTTTATTACTGTAGGCATAAAGCTAAGCCATCTTTACTAACCGCCAAAATTTGTCTTGGCTTTGTACAGGATTAAAGCAAACTTGGAGGACAGGTCAAGCCCTTTGTAAGGCTTTGATATTATTGAATAAATTCCTTTGTATAGCCGTGTCCGAATTTCTTGCCATTAATTACTTCTTTCTCCCTTTTTTATTTCTCAAGTAATCATATTTTTATTGTTCTATTTCTCTTATTCAGAGTATTTTGTTATTTATGCACTTATTCAGGCTAGTATTACTTATTATTTTTTCTATGGAGTAATAAGGGCGGTGGGGCGGGCTCTTGGCGCACGATAAGGGTTCATGGCCGGTGCTTCTTTCTTCCTTGACCCTTTTTTGCCAAGCCCTTACACTCTTGGAAATGGAAAAGACCACGGTCGTCGTTGTCGATGACCATCCGCTGTTTTTATCCGGGGTTCAGCAAATTTTCAAAAGACAGCCTGATTTCGAGGTGGTCGGGGCGGCTGAAAATGCCGCGCAGTTGGCTGCGCTCCTCAAACACTGTCGGCCGGACATCATCCTGATGGATATTGAAATGCCGGAGACGAACGGTCTGGACGCGACCGCGCTCGTCCGTCGTCAGGCCCCGGATGCCAAGGTCGTGATCCTGACCGGCTATGACAATCCCGATCTCATTTTCCGGGCGCTCAAAATCGGGGCTGTGGGCTATCTGCTCAAAAATACCCGGGCCAAAGAATTGCGTGACTCCTTACGGCGGGTGGCGGCCGGGGAAGTGTTGCTCAACCCCGACCTGGCCGCGAAATTCCTGCGCGAGTTCCGCCGTGATCAGGAGGCTGAAGAGCTGCGTCGGCTCGTCCAGACCCTCACCCCGCGCGAAGACGAGGTCCTGAGGCTGGTGGCCACCGGTGCGAGCAACCGCGAGATAAGCGGCCAGCTGTTCATCAGCGAGCTGACCGTCAAGATGCACCTGGCCCGCATCTTCCGTAAATTGCAGGTCAACGACCGCACAAAAGCCGCCATCGTGGCCCTCAAGGCCGGACTGGGAGAGCCATGAAGTGGTGGGCCACGTGCCTGGTGTACGGAGTGGGATGGCTGTGGGTCTGGGGCAGCCAGGCTCCGGCGGCTGCCGCTCCAGCCGCAACCCAGGTCCAAGACCTGCTGACCGAGTGTCGCGCGGCCTATTTTCGGCTGACCGATTATCGTGGCACGCTCCACCGGGAAACCTGGACGCCCGGACACGAACTGCACCGGGAAGAAATCCGGGTGTTGTTCCGCAAACCCGGCTTCCTGGCGCTCAACTGGCAGACCGGGCCGTATGCCGGCACCACGCTGCAAGCCCGACCAGGGTGGAATAACGGCAATTTTCTGCTGACCCTGGGCGGCTGGTTCAACTATGTCAAAATCAGCGTGCCCCTGATCGGGCTGAGCGAGCCCTTTGTCCCCAGCCTGAAAGATGTACACGAATGGCTCGGCGCCCTGCTCGCCCTGTCGCGCCGACCGGTCTCGGACCGGAGTCTTCAGTTGGTCCGAGCCCGGACCGACGATCCGCAGCTGGAGGATGGCCAGATCCTGCTGTCCGTCCCGGCTTTTTTGATCCCTTTTCGGGATAATGCGGTTGCGGTCTACGAGTTTATAATGGAGCGCGGAACCGGCCTGCCGGTCGGTCTGACCCTGCGTGGGACGCACGGCGAAATCCGACAGCGGCTGGTCTACACCGCGCTTGAGGTCAACACTGGATTGACCGTGGACGCATTTGACCGCGTGAGCGGTCAGCCCGCGTCCACCGACGAGACGGCCGCCTTGCCCCAGACCACGGCCACGGTTGATATTCGTGGCTTCGTGCGACACTGGGGCCAGCGCTACGCCGAGATCAGCGACTACACCGGGGTCTGGACCATGACGGCCGCGCGGGACGGGGCGACCGCCGTCCTGGGCCAGCTGCCGTTTAAGTTTCGCCGCCCCTTCGATGTCTATGTGCAACTCGACGGTACGACGGCCGCGCTCTACCGTCGCGGCTGGAATGCCGGACGGATCCGGGTCCGGACGACGCTCGGCGGTCTGCCGCTCATTGGCGACCTTGACCCCGGGGGCTATATCGCCCAGCGTGGTCATCCCTACCCGATTACCGATTTTGGTCTGAACCGGCTGGTCGAACGCACCCAGCACCAGCTGCTACAGGGCTGGTTGCAGGACGAGTTGGAGGCGCGCTTTCTGGGCGTCGTGCGCTATACCGAGCGTCCCTGTTATGTGTTCGAGTTCGTTTTTCCCAACAGTCGCTGGCGGATCTACCCCCACTACCGGATGGTGATGTACTGGGATATTGGGCGTCGTATTCCGATCAAGTTGGAGCTGTTTGACTGGAATGATTGGCTGGCCGAGGGGCACGCCTTTCATCGGCTGCGTCTCAACGTCTCTCTCAGCGATGCAGATTTTCAGCCGACACATCCCAGCTATGACTTTTTGCTCTTTGAGCGTTTGCCATGGCTCGATTGGTTTCTGACCGGCCGAGACTAGGCACGGTCGCTCGGTCCGGGCCGGTTCGGCCGGTGTCCGTCCGTCGGGCCTGCCTGGTGGACGCAGGGAATCGTGATGTCCTCGATCCATGAATTGAGATCAGGCTTCTCTGTGGCGGGGGTGGGTGGGGTGCTGGCCGTGGCCGGCGTGTTTGCCTTCAACCTGGGCTATATCGGGCTGTACTGGGCGTTTCTGCCCCTGTTGGGCCTCGGCGCCTTCCTGTTCATTGAGGTCGGTGAGGACTTTTTTCTGTCCCTCGTCTTGCTGGCCGCAGCCGGCACACTGGTGTACGCCGTCGGTCTGTTCGCCCTGCCGGTTCTTGTCCTGAGTGTCGGACTGATGGCTCCGTTCAGCCTGGTGCTACAGGGACGCGGCGTGAACACGATTCCGAGCACGGTCCGCGACGATGCCCATCCGGGCTGGCGCACGCTCGAGCTGGTATCTCTGTTGCTAATTACCCTGTTTGCCCGCTACGCGGTGTACCGATCTGGGGGCGGCCGGATTCCGCTCCAGATCGGCGAGTTCGGTCCTCTGGTTCTGTTTGTCTTGAGCGAACTCGCCGGATGGATGGTGTTCGCCCTGGGCTATGGCTGGCAGCACCGTTTGCGCTATGGCGTGCTGTACACGCCGGGGCTGGATTTTGCCTCAAGCCTGCCCTCGCTGCTAGTAACCGGCGTCTTTCTGGTCTCTCCCCATGTTGCCATCATGACCCTGGGCCTGAATACGGTTGGGGTGGCCGGCCTGTATCTGGCTTGCCTGCCGGTCGGGGCGGCGCATGTATTCATGCGCACGCTGACCCTGCGTCGGGCCGAGATCGCCCGACAAAACCTCCAGCTGCAAGAGATGACCCGGGAGTTGGTGCGCAACGAGCGGATGGCGGCGATTGGCCAGATTTCCTCAACCCTGTCGCACCAACTCTTGCAGAAAGTCGGCCTGCTGGGCCTCCAGTGCGACCTGCTGCAGGACAGTCTGCGCGACCCCCAGGTGTCGCCCACGCAGCGGTTGAGCGAGGTCGGCCAGCAAGCCGAGCAGCTTGACGAGGCCATCCGCGATCTCAACACCACCCTGTCCGACCTGTTGATTTTTTCACGCGAGGTGGCCGTGCAGCGCCAGTCGCATCGCATTGCCGAGCTGTTGCGGGAGGTAAGCCAGGAACTCCAGTCGGTAGCCGCAGCGCGTCAGGTTGAGCTCGTCTGCACCGGAGCTGAGCAGGACTGTGAGGTCTTCTTGGACCGCATTAAGCTGAAGCAGGCTGTCATCAACCTGGTCACCAACGCAATTGACGCCTCTCTACCGGGCGGTCGAGTAGAACTGGCCTTGAGCCGCGACGCAGACCGTGTGCGGGTCGCCATCCGCGACCAGGGGGAGGGGATTGCCGAAGCCAATCTGGAACACATCTTCTCGCCCTTTTTTTCGACCAAGGAGACCGGGTCCGGGCTGGGGCTGCCGTTTGCCCAAAAGATTGTCGAACTCCACCAGGGGACACTGCGCGCCGACAATAACGCCGAAGGAGGGGCGACCTTTGTGGTCGAGATGCCGCGCCGCAGGGTTGCGCAGACTAACTGATGGACGGCAGGTCAACAATGATGGGCGTTTGAGTAAGAAAAGGTCATCGTTCACTTTTGGTATGGGGGACAGGCGTGGAACTGGAGGGACGGGTTGCGCTGGTGACCGGGGCGGCCCGGCGGCTGGGACGGGAGATTGCCCTGGAGTTGGCTGCGGCTGGGGCGGATATCATTCTGCATGTGCATACCTCGTCCGCCCTGGAGTTGGCGGCCGCCATCCGCCGTCGTGGGCGGCGGGCGCTCATCCTCAGGGCGGATTTGAGTCGGGTGGCCGACGTCCAGCAGTTGAGCGAGCGAGCCCTGGAGTTTGACGGCCGGGTCGACGTGTTGGTGAATAATGCCGCCCTGTTTTACCCCACCCCCATTGCGAGCCTCAGCACCAAGCAGTGGCGCGCCTTTCTGAACACCAACCTGACTGCGGCCTTCTGCCTGGGGCTTTACCTGGGCCGGGCCATGCGTCGTCAGGGGGCGGGAAAAATCATTCAGCTGGGCGATTGGAGCGGACTGCGGCCGTCCCGGGACTATCTGGCCTACTGTGTCTCCAAAGGTGGCATCCACGCCCTGAGTGCGGCCCTGGCCAAGGCCTTGGCGCCCGAGGTGCAGGTCAATACGGTTGCGCCCGGCCCGGTCTTGCCCCCCGTCGCGTATACGGCTGCCGAGCTGGAGCGCCTGCGCCGTGACACGCCCCTGGGCCGGCTCGGCAGCCCGCGCGATGTGGTCCGGACGGTACGCTTTCTGATCGAGCAGGGAGATTTTATCTCGGGCGCGACGTACGTGCCCGACGGGGGGTGGCTGGTGAGTGGTCCGGACAAGGAATCGTGATGTCCTTCTCCATCAATTGAGATCACAATTCTCTTTTAGTGGCAGGGACACGGTCTCGTAAGAGTGCTCACACGGTGCCCCGGGGGCAAATAGATAGTGGTAGGACTGGGTGTGGGTCTGGTAGGCCAGCAGGCTGGACGAACAGGTGCCGTAGCCGTTCAGGTGCAGGCACAGGCTGTTGCGGGTGTCGGGTTGGTAGGGGGTGTCCTGGTCTGCCAGGCCGGGCGGACTCGAACCGTGGTCGGCCATCAGGCGGCGCAGCTGGGGGACCAGACCGGCAAAGGAGACGGCCTGGGAGGTCTGGCCGAGCCGCTGGAAGTGGGGCCGCAAACGCGCGATGCGGGGACAGCTGGGGTCGTTGAAGTCGCGGTTGGTAAACAGGTACAGACCCGGCTTGAGGGAGTGCAGGGCGAGCGTGGTGGGGGTGGTGTTGAGGACATAGGCCTGCTGGGCGTCGGCGATGACCAGGGTGAAGGGATTATAGTCGTGCGGAGAGGAGCGGGCCAGGTGGTCGGCGGCTTGGGCGGCCGACGGATGGCGCAGGGCGTCGAGGCACAGCTGACCGCGCGAGCGGCGCTGCGGATCCGGGGGCAGGAGTGACTGGCGGTTGAGAATACCGGCCATGACGCCGAAGGCGTTGACGCCCAGCCAGGTGCCACCGGCGACCCGGTCGCGACCACCCCAGATCCAGGGCTCGCGTGCCAGCTGGAGCGGGGGATCCGAGGGGCGGGCCAGGAGTTCGTCGCGGTTGGCCGCAGCCACAATCGGATAGTCGGCAAAGACGCGCGAATACAGGGCTAAGGTACACATTGCGGGGGCGGATTATAGAAGCGGGAAGGGCCGAATGCAAGCCGAGCGGATGGGTCGCGCGCGTTGTCTTTGGCCCACCCCTATGCTAGGTTGGGCCAAATTATTCGCCTGGGAGGAAGGATGTTCGAATCTATTGAAGACGTGATCAGCAAATTTGCTGACGAGCAGTATATCTGTGATCGGCGTATTGCAACCATCGTCTATCTGGCGAGTCATCTGCAAAAACCGATTCTGGTCGAGGGACCGGCCGGGGTTGGCAAGACCGAGCTGGCCAAAGTCGTAGCGGCGTCTCTGCGGTGTCAGTTGATCCGCCTGCAGTGCTATGAGGGGCTTGATGAAGCCAAGGCGCTGTACGAGTGGGAGTACGCCAAGCAGTTGCTATATACCCAGATTCTCAAGGACAAAATCAGCGAAACCCTCGAAGGGACGACGACCCTGAACGACGCGGTAGAGCGGATTGCCGACCAGGACACGGTGTTCTTTTCTGACCGCTTCATTCTGCCCCGGCCTCTGCTGCAAGCCATCTCGGCCACTGAGCGGCTCGTCCTGCTGATTGACGAGATCGATAAATCAGACAGTGAGTTCGAGGCGTTTTTGCTCGAGGTGCTGAGCGACTTTCAGGTCAGTGTGCCGGAGCTGGGTACGCTACAGGCCAAGCAGATCCCAATCGTCGTGCTGACCAGCAATAACGCCCGGGAGATGTCGGACGCGCTCAAACGGCGCTGTCTGCACCTGTATATCGATTTTCCGGATCGCAAGCAGGAACTCGATATTGTCAAGCTCAAGGTACCGGGTGTGTCCGAGAAATTGGCCGGGGAGGTGGTCGAAATCATCCAGAACATTCGCAAGCTCGATCTCAAAAAGGTCCCGAGTATCAGCGAAACTCTGGACTGGGCCAAGGCCCTGACCCTGCTCAACGTGCACAAGCTTGAAGAAGGGGTGGTGAACGAGACCCTGAACACCATCCTGAAGTATGAGGGCGATGTGCGCAAAGCCGAGGCCGAGCTCAAGGACTACCTGCAGAAGAAGAAGGCCCAGACCGTTGAAGAAGCCGAGCAGGAAGACAAAGACCTCTTGCACTGAATGGGGGCGGGCGGGGTGGGCGCTTGGCCGACCCCGCCGGACGGGAGCGTGTGCGTATGGACGATAAGATTATTGAATTTGGCAACCTCCTGCGTCAAAACGGCCTGAAGGTGTCGGCGGCCGAAAATATGGACACCTTTGCCGCCTTGGGCCTGCTCGGCCTTGGGGATCGCGCGGTGGTCAAGGATACGCTGCGCTCGACCCTGGTCAAGCGCGCGGTCGATATCTCGGTCTACGACGAACTGTTCGACATGTTTTTCACCGGCCTGGGGGAAATCATCAAAGAGGCCGGCGCGGCGACCAGGCAGGCCATGGAAATGTCCGAAGAAGAGTTCCAGGAGTTTCTCGAACAGCTCAAAGAAGCCCTTGAAAACATGGGCTCCGAGCTGTCAGAGCTGGCTCAGGCTCTGCTTGAGAATAATACCGGCCAGCTGGAACGCATGTTGCGCGACGCGGCCGAACAGGCCAACCTGCAGGATATCCAGCGTTCGTTTCAGGAGGGGCAGTTTGCCAATGCGGTTGCCCAGCAGCTCGGCTTCGGCCAGCTGACCCAGGAGTTGGCCAACCTGAAAGACGCCCTGCAGCAGGCCGGCCTGTCGCCTGAACAGATTGAACAGATGATGGCTTACCTCGACCGGCGCCTGCAGGACTTGGCCCACATGGTCCGCAGCTATGTGCGGGCCGAGCTCGAAAAGCAGGACTCCCAGGTCCGCGACCAGCAAAAGATGCGCAGCCTGGCCGATAAGAGCTTCTATTATCTGACCGAAGACGAAATTCGGAAAATGAAAGAGGCGGTGGCCAAGCTGGCCCAGCGTCTCAAACAGGTCATTGCCATCCGCCGCAAACACGCCAAAAAGGGCCGCTTTGACCTGCAACAGACGCTACGCAAAAACCTCCAGTATGGGGGCGTGCCGTTCAAGATCGTGCTCGACAAGAAGAAAAAAGAAAAGCCTCAGGTCGTCATCTTGTGCGATGTCTCAGACTCTGTGCGCAACGTCTCGCGTTTCATGCTTCAGTTTGTGTACTCCATCCAGGATTTGTACTCCCGGGTGCGGAGCTATATTTTTGTCGCCGACCTTGGCGAGGTCACCCGTCTGTTCGAGGACAACGATATTCATTCGGCCATTGACCTCTCGCTGCGGGGGAATATCATCAACATCTACGCCCACTCGGATTTTGGTCGGGCGTTTCGGACCTTCCACCGCGACCATTTTTCGATCATCAATAAGCGTACCACGGTCATCGTCCTGGGAGATGCCCGCAATAACTACAATCTCCCCCACGAGTGGGTGGTCAGAGAGCTGCAACAGCGCGCCAAACAGGTGATCTGGCTCAACCCGGAGAGCAAGCTCACTTGGGGATTTGGGGATAGTGAAATGGACCGCTACGCGCCATATTGCAGTATGGTCGAAGAGTGCCGGAACCTGAACCAGCTGTACCGGGTGATTGATCGTCTGGTCACCGCCTGAGCGCCGCGTGGAATAAGGGGGACAACATGGCCCGAGAGAACTTTATCGAGATGCGTGTCGGCGGTTTAACCCTCGACCCGATGACGAAAACCCCGATCGTAATCCTCAAGGACGAGGACAACAAACTCAATCTGCCGATTTGGATCGGCCTCATGGAAGCCACCGCCATGGCCACCGAACTGGAGGGCATTCGGATGGCACGGCCCATGACCCATGATCTGCTCCGCCGTTTGATTGACGAGCTGGGCGGTCAGGTCGAATCGATTGAGGTCACCGAACTTAAGGACAACACCTATTACGCGTCGATCTGCCTGCAGGCCGGAGAGAAAAAGCTGACCATCGACTCCCGGCCCAGCGATGCGATTTCCCTGGCCCTGCGGACCAAAAGTCCGATCTTTGTGGCCAAACAGGTGCTTGAGGCGTCCAGCGTGTTGCAGCAGCTCGAAGACGGCCAAAAAGACGACACCAACCTCTCCAATGTGTCGCGCGACAAATGGGCTGAAATTCTCGAAAAAATGTCCCCGGACGATTTCAAATACAAGATGTAAGGAAAAGGGCATCGTGATGTCCTTATGATATCAGTTGTTATCACGATTCCCTTTTGTCGCATGCGACCCGAACGCAAAGCCGCCTTAACCCGCCAGCCAATTGAGCGGCTGGCGGTCTGGGCTCAGCAGCTCTCAGACTGGAGTTGGCAGTGGCGGAGGCTAATTGGTAGCGTGGCCGGTCTCGGGCTGGTCGGGCTGGTCGGGTGGGGCGCGTTGAGTCTCATGTGGCACCACCAGACCAGCAATGGTTTGGACGCCCTGCGAGCAGGCTTGGAGCAAATCGCTGTCCCTGAGCGCGATCCTGAGGCCCTGGCCGGAGCGATTCAGTCGTTTGAAACCGCAGCCGAGCTGTTGGCCGGCCAGCCGCGGCAGTTGGCTTTCTGGCACCTCGGCCACGCCTATCAGCAACAGCAGGAGGGGGATCGCGCGGTTGCGGCCTATCACGCCGTGGTGGCGGACGCCAGGCACGGCGACCATTATCTGGTGCAACTGGCCTGGCTCAAGCTGGGCGCTCTGGCCGAAGACGCCGGTGATACTGAGCTGGCTATCAGCCAGTATACCCGGGCTGCGGAGAGTGACGGCCCGATCCAGGCGCAGGCTTTTTTGGCCTTGGCCAAGGTTTTCGAGACCGCCGGGGATCATCAGCAGGCCCAAACCTACTACCGGAAATTTGTGGACACGGCCGACAATTCGTCCCTCAAGGAATTGGTCGAGTATAAGCTGGATGAATAGGGAGGACGGAAGGTCAGGACTGAGATTCTTTTATGTCTGATAAGATATATTATGTCAATTATTGGGTCTATATCTTGCGAAATCCCACGGCTCGCCCACCAGAGTAGCCAGAGCAACGCACCACCGCCCTCTGTCCGGTTCCTAGACGGCAGCGCGGCCCGCTGGTGTTGACGAGTAAGCAGAGAGCCAGAGCCTCAGGTCTGTTTCCAACGATCGAACCTCAACAAAGTTGAGATCAGCATGACACGCCTTTACTCTGGATGGCAGTCCGGGTTGGCGATCTCCAGGCTCATGGAGTGTCGCCCATCTCAGTCCTCTGAGTCGCGCAGACTGGACGGGTGTG
>JAGWBB010000058.1:0-12073 GCA_021296095.1 Desulfurellaceae bacterium
GGCGTGCAGAAACAGCAACACCTGACCGCTCGCCGCCCGGGCCCCGACATTCATCTGGCTGGCCCGCCCCCGTTCTGCCGACAGCACTATGTCAGCCTGAGGACGGACCAGCTCAGGAGTGCCGTCGTCGCTGCCGCCGTCCACCACAATCACCTCACAGCTGCCGCTGCTCCGCAAGCGGCGCAGGGTGTCACCAATGGTCGCCGCCTCGTTCAGGGTGGGGATGATGACCGAGATGTCCATTAGCCCCCGAGCCGCAGAAAGGCGATGTTCAGCTTGTGCAGAAAGGCTTTTTCCTGATCCGGGTCGAGATCCTCAAAGCGCATATCCAGCACGGTCCGCTGGTGGACGACCCTGAGCGGACCGGAGGGCTCGACCGGGCGGGCGCGCAGCTCAACCCGGCCTTGGTCGGGCAGGCTGGCGTGGAAGCGCGCCTCGGCGTCGGTGTATTCCCGCCGATACGGGAGCTGTTTGCGGCTCAGCAGAGTGTCCAGCCGGCTCACCACCTCGGCATAGGCAAAGCCCAGATCCCAGCTTATCTCGGCCATCATCGCCTCCAGGCGTAGCGGAACACCGTCCACAGGATCTTATAGCCGGCCATGAGGGTGCCTCTGAGCGTCCCGCTGACTTTTGAGACCCCGATGCGCCGGCGGTAGCGAACCGGGACCTCGGTGATGCGCAGTCCTTTTTGAATGGCTTTGATCTGCATCTCAACCGTCCAGCCATAGGTGCGGTCCGTCATCCCCAGTTCCAGCAGGGATCGGAAACGCACGGCCCGAAAGGGTCCCAGGTCAGTATAGCGAAAGCCGTACACCAGCCGAATCAAAGCGGTGGCCAGACTATTGCCAAAGCGGGCGTGCGGCAGCAGGGCGCCGGGCTGAGCCTGACCTGTGGTGCGTGAGCCAATCACCATGTCGTAGTCGCCCGAGACGATGGGGGCGACCACGGCCGGCAGCTCATCCGGATGGTCGCTATAATCGCCGTCGACAAAGACCACGATGTCGGGTGGGTTGGCCTTGAGGTGGTCAATACCGGCCAAACACGCCCAGCCGTAGCCACGCCGCGCCTCGTGCAGCACGCGCGCGCCGCTGGCCCGAGCGACCTCGGCCGTCCTGTCTGACGAGCCGTTTCTTCCAGCTGCTCACGCGGCAGGTCGGCCAGCACCCGCGGCAGGGAGCGCTCTTCGTTGAGGGCCGGAATGATGACGGCAAGACGCGGGGGAGTATCCGGCATAGCTCAGGCTCCGAGCCTGAAACTGACCACGACCAGTGTGCCATCGGGCGGCAGCTGCCCGGTATCGGCCACAAAGCGCGTCGGTTGGCCGACGTAATCGACAATGCTCAGGGCGCCGTAGGCACACCAGACAGCCCGGACGGGGGGCAAAGGGGATGCGGTTGAACCAGCGGTCTCGATTCCCGCCAAAGCGGGGACTGAGGGCGGCAGCCTTGAAGACCCGCTCAAGCGGGAGACCGGCCGGATTGTCCTGCCACGAGACACGAATGGCGAGCCGGCTGCCGGTCAGCGTCCGGTGCGAGGCGGGGTGGGTGTGGCGCTCGGTCCAGGCCGCCATCGGCAGGCTTTTGCCCGCTTGGGCTCCCAGCCGTAGCAGCGCGGCGTGGAAATCGAGGTCATCGACCGGGGTCTGGATCAGAGCGTGGGGAGAAGTGCCGTTGTGCCATACCAGGAAGTGATAGCGCGCCTGGGGTCCTTGGGCGGCGTTAAAACGCCGGGGGAAAATACGGCCCGAGACCAGCACTCGGCCTTTTTCCTCAACAAGCCCCGGCAGCGCCTGACTCGGTCCGTCAGCCGCCCGTGCCCAGCCGGCCAGTCCGAACAGTATCAGACCCATCAGCGCTCCGCAGCGCCACCCGCGCCGTGTGTTCCTCATCCAGCTCATTGCCTACGCCGTGACGCCCTTTGCCATACTCCCCCTGCCACCATTCCCAGGCCAGCATCCCATAGAACGGCACATACTCCAACCAGACGTGGAAGGTTTCCAGACGTCCCCTGTACAGAAAATAAAATGACACATAATACAGGCTCAGCAAACCGGATAAGAGCAGCCACGAACGGAGCGGGAAAATGCTCAGAAAAGGCACCAGACCGACGAAGTACCACGGGTTGGCGACCGGGCTGAGCAGAAACAGCAGGCCCAGCAGCAGCCCGTTACTCCACACAAACTGATGATCGTCCTCCAGCTCAGACCGAGAACCGACCAGAAAGGCGGCTCCAGCCAGCCCCAGCCCGACCACGCCGTTGGCCAGCCAGCGCTCACCGACCAGGGCCACGATGCCGGGAAAAAGCAGACTGTTGGTCTGCCACTGCTCGGCAAAGGTGTAGGTGCCTGTCCACAGCGCCCGGCCGGCCGGCCAAAACGGGGCGTAGCCGACCAGGAGGACCGCAGCGGCCGCCGCCAGTCCGAGCAGGGCTCGCCCCCAGCCGTGGGCTTTCCACACGCGGGCCAGGAAGACCGGCAGAAGCAGGACGGGATACAGTTTGCCTAACACCGCCACGGCCAGGCTGATGTGGGCCAGCACGTCCCGGCCCTTGACCATCAGCACCACGGCCAAGACCACGCAGCAGGCCGGCACCACATCGTAGTGGGCCGAGTTCATGGTTTCTTTTATGATCAGCGGCGACCAGGCGTAGACGACCAGGAGCAGCGGGCTGAGCCCCAGGTGCTTCAGCAGGATCAGCAACAAAGCGCACACACCGAGGTCGAAAGCCACAAAGACCAGCCGCAGGCCGCTCAGACTGCCGGGCGCCAGCCACGCCGCCAGGCCGAAGATAGCCTGGGCAAACGGGGGATATACGGTCGAAATATGGGGATGATTCACCCGGGACAGGACAAACGACAGCCGGCCATCCCGCTCGGCGAGTTGGACATAGGCTCGGAGGGCAGCCCCAGCCGTCCCGGTGTCCGTCTGCTGCTGCACGCGCAGCGGAGCGAACCGGTAGGGATTCAGCCCCTCGGCCACAACCGCGCCGTCCCACAGATAGCGATAGAAGTCATCCTCTTGAATCGGCTGAGAAAAGAACAGCGTGGCGCGAAACAGCAGTCCGAACATCATGACGAGCGCGACCGCAGTGCTCCGCGGCGCTCGGACAGCACGGCCGAGGAGTGGGTACACGGCCAGGCCATAGCAGATGAAGATGCCGGCGTAGACCGCCACAAAGAGCACAATGGGCCGCTGGGCATGCCCCTGGCCATAGACGAAGGCGAAGCTCAGCCAGGTCAGCAGGCCATACAGCGCGACGGTCCCGACGCCCAGCACGATGAGCCTGCCGCATTGACCACGCATAGTTCAAGACCGCAGCCGGCGGCCGCTATCGCCCTGCCTAGCGCAGCTTGCCCTCGACAAAGGGCACTTCGTAGACCTTGTCATGCTGAATGGGGCCGTGGCCGAAGTAGCCCGACTCGCCAAACAGCTCGCCGTGGTCGGCGGTGACGGTGATGTAGGTATTGGCCGGGACCATGTCGAACAGCTGGGTGAAAACCCCGTCGAGGTAACGCACGGCCTCGACTTGGCGCTGGCGCAGCTGGTCGAGCTTGTCCTGATCGAAGAACGGCGCGGGGGCGTCGTCGTCGCGCAGCTTGCCGCCGACCTGCATCTCGTCAAGATGCTTGAACACCCCGTGCACCCCGTGAATCCTGGGCCAGCTGTCCTCGGGCTCGTCCGGCAGGGCGTAGGGATAATGGGTCTCGCCGACATTCAACAGGTAAAACGACGGTCGCTCGGCAGAAAAGCGCATCCGCTCCAGCATGGCGGCCATATCGTTATGCTTGGGCATGAGGGTGAACGAATCAAAATCGCGATTGATCGGCGTGGCCGGATTCAGCACCGGCAGAGAGACCAGGGCGTGGGTCTGATAGCCGAGTTTGTGCTTGAGAAAGCTGGGCAGAAACAGGTCTGGAATCAGGCTCTTGAAGGCGATCTGGCGTGTTCCCAGGCGTTCGTTGTATTTCAGAAAATCCTGCTTGTAATACTCCGAAGCGTAGACCTGGGCGGGGCTCGCATGGGGCAAGAGGCCCATCAGCAGGTTGTAGTGCGAGGGTGCGGTCCACGACGCGTAGCTCCAGCGGCGTTCCACCTGGCCCAGACGAGCCAGAGTCTCGGGTGCGGCGCGCACCAGCGTGTCGTAGCGGCAGCTATCAAGAATAACGACAATATAGTTATTGCGGGCCACGGTGGGAGACGGACGGGACGGTTCGGCCTGGAGCGGGGCGGCGACGGGAGCGGACGGGGGCGGAGCGGGGCGTTTTCTCAGGCGTTCAAAGAGTCTTTTCATTATGGCAGCCGCTATCCACAGATCACACAAGGCACGCCCGGGGTGACTCGAACACCCAACCGACGGGTTCGAAGCCCGGCGCTCTATCCAATTGAGCTACGGGCGCGCACGGCGGTCAGCCTAGCATTTTTCGGGCCCGGTCGGCCAGTCCGTTCCCGCGACCGCGATATTCGACAAGCCCGCCGGCTCTGCTAGGATGCCGTTCCACAACGCTGCGAAGCAGGAGTCACCATGCGAAAGATCGGAACCGCGAAGTCATGGACCACACTCATCGGGCTGCTCAGCCTGTGGCTGGCGGGAGTGGCCAGCCCGTGCGGGGCTGAGCTTGCTGCCGGCGATACCCTCACCATAGACACAGTCTCGCAAGCCGACACCCTCCTCACCCCATCAACCCGCTGGATGCTGGAACAGGGCATGCCGATGCGGATCATTGCCACCAAACGGGTGACCTGGCCCACAGCCTATGAGGAGGCCACCGAGAAATTCGCCAGCCAGGTCAGCCTGTCCGATGACGGACGGCGGCTGCTCAACTATGTGGCCGGCTGCCCCTTTCCGTCCGTTGACCTCAACGATCCTTTGGCCGGCTTTCGGATCATGTGGAACCAGGAGCATCCGCCGTTCAGCATCGACAACTTCGGCACTGACTCGACAACCCAGACGGTGAGCGCCAGCGGAGAGCTGGAACGCACCTTCTCCTATCCGTGGCGGCGCCTGATGTGGACCGGTCGCCTGTACAGCGATCCCAAACCGGTCATCCCTCACGCCCGGAACGTCAGCCACACCAATCTGATCGGCCCCGCCTTTCTGCCCAACGACCACAAGGGCACCTCCATCCTGTCCTTCCGCTACCAGGCGCCGGACGCGCTCGACGACACCTACGCCTACATCCCCGAGACGCGCCGCGTGCACCGGGTCAGCATCGTTGATCGCAGCACGCCGCTGTGGCGGACGGATGTCGATCTGGACTCGTGGTGGGGCTTTAATGCCAAGCTCAGCTTCTGGACCTTCCGGGTGCTGGCCGACAAGGACATCCTGGCGGTCGTGCATAGCGATAAGTACGGCGACCCATCGGCCTGGTGCGCGGCCCAGAACGAGAATAGGGGCATCCTGGCCGCCCTGCCCTGCGTGCCGTGGGAGAAACGGCGGGTGTGGGTCGTCGAAGCCGTCCCGGTCGGCTATGCCGGACGCTATACCTACTCCAAGCGGGTGCTATACGTCGACCAGGAGTTCTTTGCCCCGCTGATCCAGGAAATCTACGATCTGCAGGGCGAGCTGTGGAAGGTCTTCGTGCGCAGCATCGCCTACACCGCCAAGCCCCACGACCGCTACCCCGTCAACCCGATTGCGGGCGCGCGCTACAGCTACAGCGACGAATGGGCCTTCATGCCCCAGGCGGTGATGGTCGATATGCAGGCCCCCCACGCCACGACCTTTGAGGCCCCGGCCGTCCGCAGCCCGCCTGCGGAGTGGCAGACCGAGTGGTATTTCAACGAGGATATCGAGAGCAATAATGCGTCGATTTTTTCCCGCAACTATCTGATCAGGAGCGGCCGCTAGGGCCGGACTCAACGGTCCAGGTCGTCCCGGTCGGCGAATCCTTGAGCACAATCCCCTGGGCCTGGAGCTGATCGCGGATCGCGTCGGCGGTGCTGAAATCTCTGGCTTTACGGGCTGCGGCCCGGTCGGCGATCAGCTGCTCAATCGCCTGTGGGCTCAGGCCACTGCTGGCCAGCCCTTCTTGCCGGACCCGGCCCAAAAAGTCGGCCGGCGCCTCCTGCAACATCCCCAGTACCCCGCCGATGGTGTCCAGGTCCTGGCGGAGTTGGGGCAGGCTGTCGCGCTGGCCGGCATCGAGCCGGCGGTTGGCCTCCCGAACCGTCTCAAACACCACGCCCAGCGCCCGAGGCGTGTTGCAGTCGTCATCCATAGCGTCCTGAAAGCGACCCAGGACCGGAGAGTCTGCGCTACGCGGGCGGGCCGGCGCAGGCTCGGCGTCCGGCCCGAGCGCCTCGTCGAGACGGGCCAGGGTCTGGTACACCCGGCGCAGGCTCTTTTCAGCCTCGTCCAGCTTCTGGTCCGAGAAGTCCAGCGGCATGCGGTACTGGGTCGATAACAACACCACCCGCAAGACCTCGGCCGCGCGGGCTTTCAGCACCTGGCCGATGGTCAGGAAGTTGCCCAGCGACTTCGACATCTTTTCGTGCTCAACGGTGACCATGCCGTTGTGCAGCCAATAGCGTGCAAAGGGACGGTCTTTTGCGCCTTCGGACTGCGCGATCTCATTCTCATGATGGGGAAATATGAGATCCGCCCCCCCGCCATGAATATCGAACGGCTGGCCCAGATAGCGGCTGCTCATGGCCGAGCACTCGATATGCCAACCGGGCCGACCCTTGCCCCAGGGGCTGTCCCACTCGGGTTCTCCGGGCTTGCTGGCCTTCCACAGGGCAAAATCCAGGGCGTGACGTTTGCGCGTATCGACCTCGACCCGGGCGCCGGCCAGCATATCTTCGAGCTGGCGATGCGAGAGCTTGCCGTAGGCGGCAAAGCGCTCAACCGCGTAATACACATCGCCCCCAACCGCATAGGCCAGACCCTTGTTCTCCAAGTCCTGGATCAGGTCAATCATATCGGGAATATGCTGTGTGGCCCGAGGCTCGACGGTCGGCGGCACACAGCCCAGCGCCCGCATGTCCTGACCGAACTCGTCGATATAGGTCTCGGACAGCTCCTGGGTCGAGATTCCGCGCTCGTTGGCCCGGCTGATGATCTTGTCATCCACATCGGTGAAGTTGCGCACAAAGCGGACTTCGTAGCCCAGAAAGCGCAGATAGCGGTAGATGACATCAAAGGTCACCAGAGCCCGGGCATGCCCGACGTGCGAGCGATCATAGACCGTCACCCCGCACACATACATGCCGACTTTGCCGGCGGTCAGAGGAACGAACTCCTCGTCCCTGCCGGTCAGGGTGTTATGCAGATGCAGCGCCATATGTCTGTCGTCCGGGGCTCCCTACTGTCTGCCCGCCACCAGCTGATCGACCACCGACGGATCGGCCAGGGTCGAGGTATCCCCCAGCTGGTCGAGCGCCCCCTCGCCGATCTTGCGCAGAATGCGGCGCATGATCTTGCCGCTGCGCGTCTTGGGCAAACCCTCGGCAAACTGGAGCTTGTCCGGGCTGGCGTGCGGGCCGATCTCGCGGCGGACAGTGGCAATCAGTTCTTTGGTCATGTCCGGGGAAACCTGCTGGCCGGTCTTGAGCGTCACAAAGGCGTAGATGCCCTGGCCTTTCAGTTCGTGGGGCATGCCTACTACCGCAGCCTCGGCCACCGCCGGATGTTTGCCCAGCGCGCCTTCGACCTCGGCCGTCCCCAGGCGGTGGCCGGAGACGTTGATCACATCATCCACCCGGCCGGTAATCCAGTAGTAGCCGTCGGCGTCCCGGCGGCAGCCGTCGCCGGTGAAATACTTGCCCGGATACATGGCGAAATACGTCTGGTGAAAACGCTCGTGGTCGCCGTACACGGTCCGCATGATGCCCGGCCAGGGAAACTTGAGACACAGGTTGCCGGACACGTCGTTGCCCTCAAGCTCATTGCCCTGCTCATCGACGAGACACGGCTGGGCGCCAAAAAACGGCCGGGTGGCCGAGCCGGGCTTGGTCCTGGTTGCTCCGGGCAGGGGCGTAATCAGAATGCCGCCGGTTTCGGTCTGCCACCAGGTATCGACAATCGGGCAGCGCTCCTGGCCGATTATTCGGTAATACCAGTGCCACTCCGGGCTTTTAATCGGTTCGCCGACCGTGCCCAGGATACGCAGACTGGACAGGTCATATTGTGCCGGCCAACTGTCACCCTCTTTCATCAGCGCCCGCAGGGCGGTCGGCGCGGTGTAAAAGATATTGACCTTGTGCTGCTCCACGATCTGCCAAAAGCGGCCAAAATCCGGGTAATTGGGCACCCCCTCAAACATCATCGTCGTGGCCCGGTTGCTGAGCGGTCCGTAGACGATATAGCTGTGGCCGGTGACCCAGCCGATATCCGCGGTACACCAGTAGGTGTCGCCGGGGCGATAATCAAACACATACTTATGCGTGATCGAGGCGTAGACCAGGTAGCCCCCGGTGGTGTGCAGCACGCCCTTGGGTTTACCGGTCGAACCGGAGGTATACAGGATGAACAGCGGATCCTCGGCGTCCATGTGTTCGGGCGGACAGTCCTTAGGCTGCTCGGCAACCAGTTCGTGCCACCACACGTCGCGGCCGGTCTGCATGGCCACCGCATGGCCGGTTCGTTGCACGACCACGACTTTTTCAATCGAGGGACAGTCGGCCACCGCCGCGTCGGCGTTGGCCTTCATCGGGATATCGTTTTTGGCCCCGCGTAAGCCGGTATCCTGGGTGATCAGGACCTTGCAGCTCGAGTCCTGGATCCGATCCCGCAGGGAATCCGGCGAGAAGGCACCAAACACGATGGAATGCACCGCACCGATACGGGTACAGGCCAGCATGGCGACGGCCAGCTCGGGGATCATCTGCATATAGATGCAGACGCGGTCGCCCTTGGTGACCCCCAGGGCTTTCAGAGCGTTGGCGAAGCGGCACACCTGGTCGAGCAGCTCGGCATAGCTCAGCTGACGCGATTCCGAGGCGTCGTTGCCCTGCCAGATCAGGGCCGTTTGTTGGCCGGCCCCGGCTTCGACGTGCCGGTCAAGGCAGTTGTAGGAGACGTTCAGCTTGCCGCCCAGAAACCACTTGGTCTGGGCCGTATGGAAATCCCACTCCAGGACGCGGTCCCATTTTTTGAACCAGCTGACAAAGGTGTCGGCCTGCTCGGCCCAGAACCCTTCCGGGTCTTGTACCGAGCGTTGGTACATCTGCTGGTAGGTGTCCGGGTCGATGGCAGCCTGGCCTTTGACTGCGGCCGGAATATCATAGATGGGTTCGCCGCTCTCGTGTTCTGCCATATCCCTCTCCTTAGTGTTCGGATGTGTGCAGCAGGGCCGCCGGCCCTACTCTTTACGGCCAATCGCTTGCATGAAGCGCTCGTGGACCACCCCACAGGCCATGGAGTACAAGCCGTCCCGGTCGGCCGTTTGGGCCAGAAAGCCGAGGGGAATCTGGAAGCCGCCCTTATCCTTGATATTCCCCCCGCCGTAGTAGCTCTTTTTGTGCTCGTCGGCGCCAAAGGCTTTCTTCAGAAACGTATCTGGAGTGATCGTATCGCTGCGGGTGCGCAGCGAGCCGTCCACGGTTTTGCCGTCCACAATGCCAAAGACCAGGACCGTGTCGGTGCCATCGCGCCGCAGCAGAAATTCGGCTACCTGCGGGATGCCGTCCCGATGCTCGGAGCGGACAAAGCCCACATCGGTCAGCAGCAGACTGTCAAACACCTGCTTGTTCTCCAGCGCCTTTTGGATCATATCCATCACCACCGGGGCCAGGGACTGGTCGGCAATCTTTTTGAGCAGAGCCTGATCGACACACGGCCACAGATAGGCGGCGGCTTCAAACTCCAGGCGCGTTGCCTCGAGCAAGGCCATGGTATCGGCCCGGATCCCGTGCATCAGAGCCGTGGCCAGACGGACCTGATCGGTTTCGCCCGGATTGAGGCCGTGGGGATATTGGGTACGCAGGTATTCGGCATAGATGGCACAGGTCGAGCCGACATCCTCGCGGATATCGACAAACTCGGCCGCAACATCCCCGAGTCGCTTATGATGGTCCACAAAGGATATGAAGGTTTTGCCCTCCAGCTGATCCGAGATCGGCGTGTCCGTCTTTTGGGTATCGACGAAGGCGTACAAATCGTAGGGGTCCAGATCGAAGGTCTCGTCATACAGCACCAGGTTGATCTCCAGGCGTTTGACCAAGGCTCGGTTTTCCTGGTGGCTGACCTCGTGAAAACACAGCAGGGTGGTCTCGATTTCAAATTCGCTGGCCAAAAACTGGTGGGCCAGACCTGAGGCAATATTATCGGGGTCGGGGTAGCCGGTCAGGATGAGCAGGAGCTTGTCTCCCTGGTGGCGACTCAAGATCGTACGCAGTTGAGCCCATTTTGTCCCGCCCGTCTCCTGCGGATCGATGATCCGTAATGGGGACTCTTCTCGGGCCGGCCTCACCGCTTCGGCTGTCTCGGCCATGGCGTTCCCTCCTCGTCGTCCGGCACGCGACCGGACAGGATCAGCTGTCCTGTTAGCGCGCTTTGACAAGATATTCAACTCCCCGGCCAGCGGTCCTGACCGCCCACTCTCTTGAGGAAAGGGGGGGGGTATGCTAGGGGTTTCGCCGCCGTGTGCGGTCTGCCGTCCGGACAGATCGCTCTCCGGCCGAGTGCGGGGCAGTAACGGCAGAAAGGAGCCTGGATGTTCACCCCCGTCGTGCGTGCCTGCGGGCGTCGGTCACTTGAAACGCTGCGCGAAATGGGCCGCATGGGTCTCTTCCTGAGTACCGCCCTGGGCCTTGTGTTCGTCCCCCCGCTGCGCCTCACGCCCCTGCTGCGGCGTCTGTACTTCATTGGCGCCCGCTCGCTGGTGCTGATTATCTTCACCGGCGCCTTCACCGGCATGGTCATCGCGCTGCAGGGCTATATCGCGCTGCGCCGCTTTGGCGGCGAGGCGGCGCTCGGCCCGATGGTCGGCCTGGCGCTCATCCTTGAGCTGGGGCCGGTCCTGTCATCGCTGATGATTACCGCTCGTGCCGGCTCGGCCCTGACCGCCGAGTTGGGCATCATGCGTATTACCGAGCAGATTGACGCCCTGGAGGTGATGGCCATTCACCCCGTCCAATACCTGGTCGTGCCTATCCTGTTGGCCTCGCTGATCGCCTTTCCCATCCTGAGCAGCATCTTTACCGTGGTCGGCATCTACGGCGGCTATGTGGTCGGCGTCCAGCTGCTGGGGGTCAGCGTGGGCAGCTATTTCTCGCAGATGGCCAGCGCCGTGACCTCGCACGACGTGTGGACCGGCATATATAAATCATTCTCATTCGGCGCTATTGTGGCCTGGGTGTGTTGTTTCAAAGGTTTTTATGCCGCGCGCGGGGCGGAGGGGGTGAGTCTGGCCACGACCCAGGCCGTGGTGATGTGCTCGGTGTTCATCCTGGTCTGGGACTATCTCCTCGGCTCACTGCTGTTCTAAGCGGAGACACATGATTCGGATTCACGACCTGCACAAATCCTTCGGTTCCCAGCACGTGTTGCGGGGAATCAATCTGGAGATCCCGACCGGGACGATTTATGTCGTCGTGGGCAGCAGCGGGACGGGCAAGAGCTGCCTGCTCAAGCACATTATCGGCCTGCTGCGACCGGATCGTGGACAGGTGTGGGTTGACGATATCGAGGTCAGCGCCCTGCGCGGCCGGGCGCTCAACCGGATGCGGGACCGTTTTAGTATGCTGTTCCAGGGCGGCGCTCTGTTTGACTCGCTGTCGGTGTACGACAATGTGGCGTTTCCGCTGCGTGAAAAAACCCGCCTGTCAGAAGCGGCGATTAGCGACAAAGTGCATCAGCGGCTGGCCCAGGTCGGTCTGTCGGGCGTGGATGCCAAATTCCCGTCCGAGCTGTCGGGCGGCATGCTCAAGCGGGCCGCACTGGCCCGGGCGCTGGCGACTGACCCCGAGATCATGCTGTTCGACGAGCCGACCACCGGTCTTGACCCCATTCGGGTGAGCACGATCCATCAGCTCATTCTTGACTTGCACCGCCTGCTCAACTTTACTGCGGTCGTGGTCAGCCATGAAATCCCGGAGGTCTTTTCACTGGCCACACATATCGCTATGCTGCA